>JAPLJE010000376.1 GCA_026388755.1 Deltaproteobacteria bacterium
GGTCATCCTGGAAGCAACCGCATAGGCCGTAAGGGGATAATCCTTAAGAATTTTCTGAACTTCATCAAGTCGCTGTTCATGGTGATTTTTGAGTTCCTGAATTCTTTGTGTACAGTTGGAAAACAGCGAGCGGTGCCCCGGAAGAACCAGATCAACGGCAAGGTGTCGGACCTTATCGAGACTATCCAGATAATGCCGGAGAGGGTTTTCGGTGTCTGACCAGCATTGAATATTGGGCGTGATATCCCCCAGGATATGGTCGCCTGCGATCAAGAGACGTTTATCCGGTTCATACAGGCAGATATGGCCCAGGGTATGTCCTGGAGTTGCGACGCATTCAAAGCCATATTCCCCCACATCGATCCAGTCCCCATCCGCCAGAATGTGCAAGGCCGGTATCCAGTCCGACCCGAATCTGTTTCCGGGATGCTGCTCAATCGCCGTGCGAAGCGCATTTTCCGGAAACCCGTGTTTGCCTGCATAGGCGATCATGGGTTCAAATCCTTCCCAGGATTCCATGATTTCGGCATCCGGCCGGCTGAAAAAAATCTGACTGGTTTGGGTCGCCAGGCGGCTCACCAGGCCAAAATGATCGGCATGCAGGTGGGTGATAAAAAAATCCGTCCGCGACAGATCAATCCCCAGAGCGCTCAAACCTGTCTGCATGGCCACCAGGCAGGTTTTTCGATTGAACCCCGTATCGATGACCAGATTCCGGTCTTTTCCTTTTATGACATATGAGTTCAGGGACTTCAGCGGACTATCGGGAAGGGGAACCTCGATGCGATAGAGATTCCGACATATTTCCTCGGGCATTACAACCTCCTGTTAATCTTCTCAAATTTTCTGAATATCCATGGCCGGGAAACGAAGCATCTCTGCCCTGCCATGCAATCCAACGTGACATAATCCTATCGCAATAACAATATTAATAAAATATGACATGGAATCCCGCTTTCCATGGAATGCGGTTCTGTTGTATAATCACCCAGCCATGAAATCATCCCCTCAAGCACCATCAGCCGACAATCTGGACCGCCTTTCCGGAATCGTGGAAAGAGTCACCTTCCACAATGCGGAAAATGGCTGGTCGGTCCTGAAAGTTTCGCCTTTTAATGAACCGCATAAACTCGTCACCGTGATCATCCATCAGGCAAAGGTTTTTGCAGGCAGTTCGATGGATTTCTACGGCACCTGGAACTATCATCCGAAGCATGGTGAACAGTTCAAGGCTGAGCGGGTGATTGAGAAAAAACCGTCAACCAGCGCCGCTCTGGAAAAATATCTGGGTTCCGGACTGATCAAGAACGTCGGCCCCAAAACCGCGCACAAAATCGTTAAGTTCTTCCATGAGCGGACCCTGCAGGTCTTTGAGGAGACCATCGAGGACCTGCTGAAAGTACCGGGAATCGCGGAAAAGAAACTGACGGACATTAAAAACAGCTGGCAGGAACACCGGGCGATCCGGGATGTGATGATATTTCTGCAAGGGTACGGAATCAGTACCCTCTATGCCGTCAAGATATTTAAAACCTATGGAAATGATGCCATCACAAAGGTTTCGAGCAATCCGTATCAGCTTGCGCGGGATATTTACGGAATCGGATTTTTTTCCGCGGACAAGATTGCGCTCAACATGGGATTCGAGAAAGATGGGGTTCCCCGTATCGAGGCCGGCATCAAACATGTTCTGGCTGCGGCCCGGGATAACGGGCACTGTTATCTGCTTGAATCCCAGATTATCAAGAACACTCAGGAATTGCTTGAAACGGGAACACCGGAGCAGATAACGGGCATATTACTGTCCCTGATTGCCGCCAATGAAATCAAGAAAAGGGCTCTTTCCGATGAAAAGGGACGGGGAGTCTCGGCTTATTATTCCAATTCCATATTCTTTGATGAACAGTACGTTGCCAAAAGAGTCAAACAATGGATTGCTCAGTCCGTTATCGTTGACCAGGCCCGGATAAACAGTTGGCTGGAGCGGTATTGCCGGAATCAACGCATTGTCCTTTCCGATGAACAGCAGGCATCGGTTGCGGGGATTGCGGGAAAATCGTTTTCCATCCTGACAGGGGGGCCCGGCTGCGGCAAAACCACCACAACCCGTGTTCTGGTAACGCTTCTTCAAGCCATGCAAAAGCGGGTTGTTCTGGCAGCACCGACCGGACGCGCATCCCAGCGGATGAGCGAGGTTATCGAATACGAGGCCAAAACCATTCACCGTCTGCTTGAATGGGTGCCTGGAAAAAACGGCTTTAAAAAAGGCGAAGACGATCCGCTTCAACTGGATTGGCTGATCATTGATGAATGCTCCATGCTGGACATCAGCCTGGCGGCGGCGCTTCTGAAAGCCGTCCCCCCGAATGCCCAGGTGCTCTTTATCGGTGATCCGGACCAGTTGCCGTCAGTCGGGGCCGGCAATGTGCTGCAGGATCTTCTGCAGGCAACCCGTGTACCGAGTTTCAGACTCACCCGGGTATTCCGTCAGGCCGAGGAATCCATGATTATCCGCTTTGCCCACCAGATCAACAAGGGGCAGATTCCGCGGATTGAATCCCCATTTCATAAACCGGACCTGTGGAAAGATAAGGCCGGATGCATTTTTATCGATGCCGATGAAGCCACACAGGAACAATTGCACTTCCTGGGAAGGGCAAAAGCAGCCATCCGGCATACGGTCACCACGGGAGAAGAACAGGTGGTGCAATCGGGGGATAAATTCACAGGGGTGATGAAGCGTGAAGAAGAGACCCTGATGATTGACAGCCTCCTCGTACAGGAATTCCGGGATTCATCGGAAATCCATGCCCCCATATTCAACATTCCCGAGAAGTTCAAGCATGTCGATTTGCTGAAGGTTCATCAGGCGCAGGGAAGCATCGCGGAGCTGAAAACCCTCATCAAGTCGATTCATCCCTGGTCGGCCCTTCATCACGGCGCAACGGGACTTGATATGGTGCTGAGGCTCTATACCAGGTCCATCCCTGAATACTTTGGCAAGGACATCGAGATAC
>JAPLJE010000447.1 GCA_026388755.1 Deltaproteobacteria bacterium
CTCCCGGACCGGCCTGAAAACGCACCCCTTTGAACTGGGGATTTGTCAGGGCCGCGGGCGTTTTGCCGTATGCAATGATCACATCCTGTTCAAATTCCTGCGTAGAATTTGAAATGAGCGGGGCCGGCAAAAGGATCGCTGATGTAATGTACAATCCAAAAATATGATAAGTATTATTCACTTATAATCTCATTATCAATCCGTAGCAAACTCCGCCATATTTTCACGATTGATCAGGCTGACCGAACGAATAAGGATAGATTGTGAGAGCGGAGCGAACCACAATCTTATCCGTTTGGTTGGACAAGCCCGATTACTTTATATAAGGAAATATCTTTTTTTGAAAGGGGTTTTAAGAGAAGCTTTAACGAGGTACGCTTTTTTCAGGGCGTGGGGGCGCGTTAGCATTTAACATGCTTAATATACATATGAATTATTACATTAAGTTTTAAACCTCCTGATGGAAGTTGCTGCCAGCCCTTGCCGTAAAGTTAAGTTACCCTGATTCCAGTGCAGGATAACGAAAACCAAGAATAGTCATTGGAGTTTGACAGCAGGAGCATATAAAAGCAGGTCTTGGCCGCTCTTTGATAACTGTAAGAAAAACCCGCAAAATCAATTGCACAACAGCCAGCAGTTTCTTTGCATTGCTATGGAGAAACCCATAGTCCCTGACCCGGCGAAATCCCCTTGGCAGGACATGCTGCAGGATGAGAAACAAAAAATCTTCTCCCTTGAGGGTGCGATATCGAGTCCTACCGGTTTTGCTTTCAATGTATTGAAAGGTGATTTGGCCATTCTGATTTGAAATGATATTTTTTTCACTGATAACCCCGCGGTATAGATATCGGGATAAGTATTTCAGGGCGCTTATCCCTTTTCCGACATGGGAGCAGTCAACAACCCATTCCTTGGGAACGTTTCCGGGGATGGAAAGCTTGGCTTTATTTAATTCTGCCAGGAATCTGGCCCGAAAAACTTTAGCCATGGCCTCTTTGTTGAACAGATACTTGCTTTTTTTTTTTTTTTACTGGCGCCTTTTTTTATCGACACCTCCGCCAGGTACCACCGCATGAATATGAGGATGGTAGTCCAGTTTTCTGCTGTTGGTATGTAAGACCATGGTCATGCCGATTTGCGCTCCGAGGTTTTTTGGATTCAAGCCAAAATCCTTAAGTGTGCTGGCGGCGCAGGAAAACAAAATAGAATACACGGTTTTCTGATGATTCCAGGCCAATGACCTTAATTCACAGGGCAGTGTAAACGTCACCATAAAATATAGAACCGGCAACAGCTTGGCCTTCTGCCGGTCAATCCACTGGTTGACTTCATGGTTTTGACATTGTGGACAACTGCGGTGCCCGCAGGACAGAGGTCGCCACTCTGCATGACCACAACCGGGACAATGCACATAAAGTTCACCGCAATCCTTTGTGCGGCAGCTGGCCATGGCATGAAGCGCCTTGAGATGACCCGGCAATGCAAGCTTTTTATACTTGGCTGTAAAAGCAGGATAGTATTGTTGAATAATAGTGGCAATGTTCATGATCACACCTTCTTCAGATCGACATGAAGGCTGTTGATCAGAGCATTAATGGCAGTCAAGCTGTCTTTTTCCGTGACATCCGTCAGGTGAGCATAACGTGCAGTTGTTGCAGGACTGGAATGACCGAGCAGGGCCTGAATATGACGAAGGCTCAGGCCTCGTTCAAGAAGATGCGTGGCAAAGCTGTGGCGAAGGGAGTGTATATGGACTTTTTTTTAATCCCGCATTCTTCGACAACTGTTTTCATGGCCTTTTGTGCACCGCCTTTATCCATATGGGTTGTTGCCTTCTGGATAGTTTTAAGATTGCCATTTGCGTTGGGGAATATAAAATATGGGTGACGATGCCTTCTCCAGAGTTCACGCAATGCCTGCAAGGTCAGATCCGGTAATGGCACAATACGATCCTTGTGGCCTTTGCCCCGGCGGATATGAACCTTTTTACGCCCTGCATCGATATCACCGATCTGAAGAGACAAAGCCTCTTCAAGGCGAAGTCCCATGGAATAGGTGGTTAATAAAAAAACACGATAGCGTAGTTTTCGTGTTGCCCCGATGAGTTGCTCCACTTCGGCAGGGGTAAGAATATCAGGTATAGTATGAATCTTTGGAGGCTTTACAATGTTAAGCCATTGCCAGTCCTTTTTAAGGACATACTTCCAAAAGAATTGCAGCCCGTTTCGATCGATTTTGACCGTACTCCAGGAATGGCTCTCAACCAGTTCGGCAAAATAGATTTCAAATTGCTCCAGGGTCAATTGATCAGGACAGCAGCCAAAATGTTCGCTGACTCGACGGACTGCCCGGGAATAGGCGTCAATTGTTTTCTGGCTTTTTCCCTGAAGTTTCAGC
>JAPLJE010000643.1 GCA_026388755.1 Deltaproteobacteria bacterium
GATTTTAGCCGCCGTTGCCGCATCCGTATTGCGGGTGTTAGTAAAAACAGCCACTCCCGCGGTCTGGATCGCAGCGGCGGTCAATTCTCCCTCAATGGCGTCGGCCATGTGGACCGGGCCGACTGCCGGACAGAACTGCACCCCGGTATCGGCGGCGCCGGTGATGTCGTCCGCAATGACAGCGATCTGGAGGTTGAGACTCATGATTGCCCGAGAGGTTCAAAGGCCGGAATTGGCAGCATGTCCGGAGCGTGTGTGAGAACGCTTAACCGCGCATCAGGACCCTGGCGGCGCAAGGCTTCGGCAACAGCCGCATCGATACTGTCGGCATGGGTGTGCCCCAGGCGAGCCTTGTCCGCGGCAGGGATGCCGGGGGAGACCATGATCACCGAAGCCTTCTCTCTCACCATGGCCCAGGCGGTGGCCAGCGCCGCCGCCACGCCGTTTTTGATCCGGCCTTCACGATAAGCAGCCTTGATTTCCTTCGATGACCAGGCGGTAAATTCCAGCAGGTCGGTGTGCACCGGGCTGACCCCTTCTGGCGCCGGTGTACAGACGATGATGGTCCCGCCCGCACGAACCATCCGCTGGGCGGGGTACTGCGATTTGTGGGATTGCCAGAAATCCAGGTCGCAGGGATACGAATTGGCCAGAACGATATCCGGCGTTTCGTGGTAGAACACACCGTAAATATCCTTTGCCATTTCGACGCCGGCCTTGAACGCCGCACGCATATCACCGAAAAAAATGCCCACCACGCAGCCCTGGCTGTCCATGACGACATTGAAAATGGTGTGCATGCCCACCCGGTCGGCCATATCGTCCATATCGCGGCGCACCGGGTTGTCGGCAATCCCCAGAAAGGAGTCGCCACCGTTGCTGCAGGAGAGCAGGTGGGTTTGGGCCGTGGTTTGGGCACCGCAAACCCCCGGCTGAATGATCTTGGAGGAACCTGAAAATCCCGGAATGTGA
The DNA here is from genome assembly GCA_026388755.1 of Deltaproteobacteria bacterium. GTDB lineage: Bacteria > Desulfobacterota > Desulfobacteria > Desulfobacterales > Desulfatirhabdiaceae > RAAP-1. Next base: position 973 of record JAPLJE010000643.1, read on the forward strand.
TGGGGCACAATGGCGCCGATGCCGATCACGACATCCGCCTCGGCCACGGAACGATTCACCAGCAGCGGGGTTCCCCGGCTGGAAGTACCCAGATCCACCAGGGCGTCGGGGTCCCGCCATGCATGATTGAAGACGCGGATCCGCCGGTAGACGCGTTTCCCGACCTTGGCTTCCATCTCGGCTTCCGTCATGTAGCGGTGGGTTCCGAGCGCCATGATACAATTGATCCGGTCGTCCGGAACCCCGGCTGCATTCAGACGATCGAGCAGTGGCGGTATGATCCGGTCTGCCGGCGTCAGGCGGGTATTATCATCGCTGACAATTATGACCCGGTCGCCCGGTTTGACCCATTTTCCCAAGGGCTCCTGACCGATCGGCACATCGAAGGCGGCATTGATTGCCAGATCCAGATCGCTTAAAGGCATCGAAGGCCTTGGACTCAGTATTTCAGCCAGGTTGCGATCGGGAACGCCAAAGGTTACCGGGCAGCCGTCAAAGGGAATGGTCACATTTGCCATGGCATCAGCCTTTATACAAATTCAGGATAAACATATCGATGAAAACGATCTATAAACAAGAGAAAAAGCATCACAATAAAGGGCATAAGTACTTTATCTGTGGCGCTTTTCAATTATCACCTCCTCTGTCGTTCCGGTCCGCAGCAAATCGTCAGTGATCCAAAAGGCCCTGGGCAATAAACTGCTGTCGCCTCTGTTCTGCCATCATCCGCATTACAGCATCGTTTTGGGCGGGATCGGTCCTGATGTTTTCGTACATCGCCCGCGCAAAGTCTGTGATGGGCAGAATCCCGCGGCCCTCCTCGACGCCTTCCAGGATCTCCAGGGCGGCCTGGTCAATGGTGATCGCTTCTTTAGGCGCGGGTAGCTCCTCATGGACCTTATAATCTATATCTCGCTGGAAGATCTGAGTGGTCACCGCACCGGGGCAGACCACCGTAACCTTAATGTTGTACGGCTCCAGTTCATATCTCAGACTTTCACTGAAGCCAACGATGGCGTATTTGGCGGCGCAGTAAACCGTCTGATAAGGCAGCGGAACAATGCCCGCCACAGAAGCGGTGTTGATGATATGCCCATGTCCCTGCTTCAGCATAACCGACACCACCGTTTGTACGCAGTAGACCACACCATACAGGTCAACGCTGAGGATTTTTTCCCACGTTGTTAAATCGACACTGGTAAACGGCATCTGCATGGCCACCCCGGCATTGCTGAACATGTAATCAATGGGGCCTTTTGCGTCAATGCCCGCGATGTATTCTGAAACCGCTTTTTCGTCACCCACGTTCAGTTCCTGGGAGAAGGCCTTCTGCGGGTATTTTGCTATCAGTTCTGCCGTGATTTGCAGATTCTCCTGGTTGGTTTCGCGCCAGCCAGACATGTAAACCACGGCGCCGCGCCTGAGCAGTTCTTTGGCCAGACCCAGCCCGATCCCGCTCGACGAACCGGTGATGATGCATACATTTCCTTCGAACATATTGCTCATTGTTTCTGCTCCTTTTATTTCACAGCGTTGGCTGCCGCTCTATCTTGCAGCCTTTCGCTCGGCGTTATTTGGTTGACCCCCGGATGCGAAGCACGCACTTTTACAAAATTGGTAAGTGTGCCAGACCCA
>JAPLJE010000370.1 GCA_026388755.1 Deltaproteobacteria bacterium
AGATTGCAGTGGCTGGCCCCACCGATGCATGGATCCTTATTACGGGAGAAAACGGATGCGGCAAGGAACTGGTTGCCCGTACTATTCACCAGCTCAGCGGCCGTGCGCACGAGCCTTTGGTGGATGTCAATTGCGCAGCCATTCCGGATGATCTGATCGAAAGCGAGCTATTCGGTCAAGAAAAAGGGGCATTCCCCGGGGCAGAGATAAAAAAACGGGGAAAAATCGAGCTGGCCGGCAAGGGGACCCTTTTTCTTGATGAAATTGGGGACATGAGTTTAAAGTCGCAAGGGAAAATTCTGCGTGTTCTTCAGGAAAAACAGTTTCACCGCATCGGGGGCGGCCGGACTTTGGAGATGAATGTTCGGGTAATCGCTGCTACCAACAAGGACATTGAAGCAGAAATCGCCAGGGGAACTTTTCGGGAGGACTTGTTTTTCAGACTCAATGTCATTCCCATTCAAGTTCCACCACTTCGCAAGAGGATAGAGGATCTTCCGCTTCTGGCAGAACTGTTCCTCAGTGAATTTGCCCAGCAGAACCACTGCGCCGGAAAAACGCTGACACCTGCGTCACTTAACCTGCTTGGCGCCTATTCATGGCCAGGGAATGTCCGGGAGCTGAAAAATCTGCTTGAGCGGCTATCCATCATGGTGGATGGGGAGATGATCAATGAAAAGGATATTCCCTTCCCCATCAATTCAAGCGAAAAAAATGAGAAGGCTGCACAATTGGAATCCCCACTCTTTTCACTCTCCCGGCTTAAGGATGCGCAAAAAGCCTTTGAAGACGAATTTATCAAACGAAAGCTGATTCAGAATAATCAGGACATTGCCGCAACTGCCAGAGCCATCGGTGTTGGGCAAAGCCACATCAGAAATTACTTAAAGCAGGTTCAGAAGGAAAACCAATAAGCGGTTTCGGGGTTTGATAATTCATGAAACCGCTTGTTTACATGGACGCAAACGGATTGAAGCGCTTTTCCCTGCCTATGGTGGTTTCCGGACCATGTCCCGTATAGACAACCACCCGATCCCCCAGAGGATAGAGCTTGCTTCGAATGCTTGAAATCAGAGTATCAAAATCCCCGCCCGGAAAATCGGTCCGGCCGATGGACCCGGCAAAAAGCGTATCCCCTACAAACACCACGCCGTCCGTATGCAGCGAGATTCCGCCGGGCGTATGTCCTGGCGTGTGAAGGACCGCAAGAATGATTTCCCCGAATTGAAGCGTATCGCCGTCCTGAACCGTTTGATCCGGAGGCGGCGAATTCTCGACAGATAGCCCAAATGCGGCAGATGTTTCCGAAAGGACTGCCAGCATGGGTTGATCGAGTGCGTGGATCACCAGCTTGGCGCCGGTGGCTTCCTTCAGCTTTCGGTTTGCGCCGACATGATCGAAATGGCCGTGCGTATTGATGATATACTCAACTGTCAGCTTCTGCTCTGCCAGCTTCATCAGGATTCGGCTCGATTCAGCGCCGGGGTCGATGACTGCGGCTTTTCGTGTCTTTTCACAGCCTAATATAAAACAATTTGCCATAATTGGCCCAACGGCCAGAGATTCAAGAATCAAATCAGCCTCCTAATAAGTAATAACTGGTAATAGGCTATAGGTGATAGCCTATTACCAGATAACCCGTTTATCTGCTTTTCAAATGAGCGGGTTTCGGAAAATTTTCAAATACCTTTTCTGAACGACAGATTTCGTCATCAGTCATTTCAAAATTTTTCAGGTCGCCTGAAAAGTATTTTTCGTAAGCCCCAAAATCCAGCAGTCCATGACCGCTCCAGTTAACCAGAATCACTTTTTCCTTGCCTTCCAGTTTGGCTTTCTGGGCTTCTTCCACCACGCAGGCCAGGGCATGCGTGGTTTCAGGAGCGGGAATAATCCCTTCAGTCCTGGCAAAGGCAATGCCTGCATCATAGGCCTGGATCTGTTGAACCGATCGTGGCGTGATGATCCCTTCGTCAGCTAACTGGCTGACGGTTGGCGCCATGCCGTGATATCGCAGTCCGCCGGCATGAAACGGCGGGGGAACAAAAGCATGTCCCAGGCTGTGCATGGGCAGCAGCGGCGTATAACGTGATGTATCCCCGTGGTCATAGACAAAGGGCGCCCGGGTCAGGGTGGGGCACGCTGCCGGTTCAACCGGATAGATTTCAATGTGCTTTCCGTTGATTTTATCCAGGATAAAAGGAAACGCAAGCCCAGCAAAATTGCTGCCGCCGCCGGCGCAGCCGATGATTACATCCGGATATTCACCGATTTTATTCAGCTGTTTTTTGGCCTCAAGACCGATGATGGTCTGATGCAGCATGACATGGTTCAGAACGCTTCCCAGGGAATACCGGGTTTTGCCGCTCGTGTCGCTGACCGCGGCCTCGATGGCTTCGCTGATCGCAATTCCCAGGCTTCCCGGCGTGTTGGGATCTTTCTCCAAAGCATCCCGGCCGGCCCGGGTTTCCATGCTGGGACTGGCCACGCATTTCCCTCCCCAGGTTTCCATCATGGCTTTACGATACGGCTTCTGGTCAAAGCTGACCCTGACCATAAACACCTTACATTCCAGTCCGAACTGACAGCAGGCAAACGACAGGGCGCTTCCCCATTGTCCGGCGCCGGTTTCAGTGGTCAGTCTTTCGATGCCGAAGACTTTATTGTAATAGGCCTGGGGAACGGCGGTGTTGGGTTTGTGGCTTCCCGGCGGACTGACGCTTTCATTTTTAAAATAGATTCGGGCCGGGGTATCCAGTGCTTTTTCCAGAGAGAGAGCCCGGACCAGGGGGGAAGGCCGCCAGATGCGGTAAACATCCAGGACAGGCTCGGGAATGTCAATCCACCGGTCCGTACTGACTTCCTGTTCAATCAGGTTCATGGGGAATACAGGGGCCAGAGCTTCAGGCCCTATGGGATTTCCATCCGGGCCCAGCGGGGGATTCATTTTGATGTCCGCAAGGATATTATACCATTGGCGCGGCATTTCATCCTCGGTTAATAGGATTTTTTTGTCTGTCATGAATTGCTCCTTTGTCTTCCGTTTCGGTTTATTGGCGGATCAGGGTTCTCCTGGGTTTTTTCGGTGCCGGGCTTCGGGGTTCCGACTGCTGTTCGGAACCATCATCATCCTGAGGGTAAAATTCAGGTTCAGGTTCAACAGAAAAATCCGGAACATCTCCATCCCCCTCAAGGTCGGAATCCTGGCCGGACAGATCGGGTTCAGGCATGTCCGGAATGAATTTGCAGTTCTCATTGATCGGAATGGACAGATCCTCTGCTTCCATGGCCAGGCGAATGCTGTCCAGGATGCCGTTCACAAAAGCGCCGGATTCTTCGGTGCCGAATTTTTTTCCCAGATCGATGGCCTCGTTGATGGATACTTTGCAGGGAATGTCTTTACAGCAGAGCATTTCAAATACAGCCACTCTCATAATATTCCGGTCAACGCCGGACATCCGGCTGATTTTCCAGTTATTCGAAAAACGTTCGATTAGAACATCAATTTCAGCTCTGGCCGATGAAACCCCGCGGACAAGATTCAAAAAAAACGGGCGGAGCTGAGAAGATGGTAGAAAATTTTCGCAGAAAAGGGATAATTTCTCTTCTGCGAAACGGTCATTCATATCCATAAAAAAAAGAGCTTGAATGGCAAGCTCTCGCGATTTGCGACGATTTCCCATAGGTTATGCCTGGTCGATGTCCTGAATCAAATTGGCCATTTCAATAGCGGATATCGCCGCATGCCACCCTTTGTTTCCGGCCTTTGTGCCGGCACGTTCAATGGCCTGTTCAATGGTATCGGTTGTGACAATTCCGAAAATCACGGGGATTTCAAACTCAAGGCTGACCAGGGCAATACCTTTGGTAACTTCGGCGCTGACATATTCAAAATGCGGCGTTGCCCCGCTAATGACGGCCCCCAAGCAGATGATCGCATGGTATTTTCCTTTTTTCGCCATTTTTTTTGCGACAAGGGGGATTTCAAAAGCGCCCGGCACTTTGACAATATCAATGTCCTGGGTTAAGGCGCCTGAACGGATAAGGGCATCTATAGCCCCTCCAACAAGTCTGTCGGTAATAAAATCATTGAATCGGCTAACCACGAGGGCGAATTTTTTCCCTTCGGCAAGCAGCTTGGCCTCGATAATGTTGGGCATGAAGAAAATCCTCCTTAAGGGGTCTCATCGATATGCAGCATGTGCCCCATCTTTTGTTTTTTGCATTCCAGGTAGCAGCGGTTGAATTCATTCGGTGCGATTTCAATCGGAATCTGTTCAATAATGCTCAAGCCATATCCGTCCAAGCCAATCATTTTTTTAGGGTTATTGGTGAGAAGCCTCATTTTTTTTACACCCAGATCCACAAGCACCTGGGCGCCGATACCATAATTTCGCATATCCGCCTGGAACCCGAGTTCAAGGTTGGCATCCACCGTATCCATTCCCTGGTCCTGCAGAACATAGGCCTTTAATTTGTTGACCAGGCCGATCCCCCTTCCTTCCTGCCGCATGTAAAGCAGAATACCGGAGCCTTCCCTGTCCATCATTTCCATGGCCTTATGCAGCTGATCCCCGCAGTCGCATCGCATGGAGCCGAACACATCACCGGTCAGGCATTCGGAATGAACCCGAACCAGAATCGGCTGATTTGGAAAGATCTCTCCTTTGACCAGCGCGACGTGCATCAGGTCGTCAACGTCGTTTTCGTAAACAATCACTTTGAATTCACCGGCAAAGGAAGTGGGAATGACGGCTTCGGCGGACCGCCGGACAAAGGATTCCATACGCATCCGGTATTCGATTAAATCGGCAATGGTACAGATGCCTATGCCATGTTCTTCGCTGAATATTTCTAGCGAAGGCATTCTGGACATGGACCCGTCTTCATCCATAATTTCGCAGATGACGCCGGCTGGTTTTAAACCGGCCAGCCTGGCCAGGTCAACAGATCCTTCGGTCTGACCGGCCCGTACCATCACCCCGCCTTTTCTGGCTCGTAACGGAAATATGTGTCCGGGCCTGACCAGATCGCCAGGTTTGGTGTCATCTGCAATGGCGGTCAGGATGGTGGTGGCACGATCCGCTGCCGAGATACCGGTTGTCACGCCGCGCCGGGCTTCGATGGATACGGTAAATCCCGTATTGAACGGAGAGGTGTTGTCCTTGACCATCATCGGCAGATTCAAGCTATCCAGCTTTTCGCCCGTCATCGACAGGCAGATCAGACCCCGGCCGTACCTGGCCATAAAATTGATGATCTCCGGGGTAACCTTTTCAGCTGCGATGGTTAAATCTCCCTCATTTTCCCGATCTTCATCATCCACCAGAATGACCATTTTCCCGGCTCTTATATCTTCAATTGCTTGCTCTATTGTTATCAGTGGCATTTCGTAAAATTATTCTCCTTAGTAACGCTTTAGTGTAAATCCCCATGCCTGGCGTAAGCATGGGAGTGCATTAATACCCTACCGCCGGAACGCTTAATATTGAACACTTTCATATAAATTATAAAAAACCGGACTTGGCCAGAAACTGCATATCCAAGGCTGCGGTGGTTTCATGTGTCCGTGGTTGATAATGCGGCATTAAAAGCCGCTCCACATATTTTCCGATCATATCGGTTTCTATATTCACCAGAGCGCCGGCAGCCTTAAGGCCGATGGTGGTGAGCCCGGCGGTGTGGGGAATGATGCTGACTTCAAAAGCTCCTGCGGAACACTGGTTAACGGTCAGACTGATGCCATCCACGGCAACTGAGCCTTTTTGGATCATGTATCGCGAAAGCGATTCCGGAACCTTAATAACAACGATCACGGCATTTCCGGTGGTTTTTTTCTGATCGATGGTTCCCATGCCATCTATATGGCCGGAAACCAGATGGCCGTCCAGGCGATCGGAAAGGCGAAGGGCTCGCTCCAGATTGACTCTTTCGCCGACTTTAGCCTTTCCGAATATTGTCCTGTCCAGCGTTTCCGGAGACACATCCGCCACAAACCGTCGGCTGCGGATTTCCACAGCAGTCAGGCAGGCACCGTTGACGGCAATACTGTCACCTACCCGACTGTGAAGCAAATCGAAGTCGGAGGTAACGGTCAGGCGTCTGCCTTTTCCCGAGGCTTGTATTGCAGCAATTGTACCCAATCCTTCAATGATGCCCGTAAACATAAATATTCCCATAAAAAAGTCAAAAAAACAATAAACACCCTTGCACCAGCCGAGTGATTCCCGCCCACGAGTGAAAACGATAACTTCCCCACCTTTTAAACGGGGGAATCATTTTCACGGAAAGTAATCCCTGACCCCCTGAGAACAGCAAAAACTTATTTCAGGTATCCTTCAATGAGAATATCGGAGTCAAACTGCCGAACCGAAACCGAGTTCACAGGAATGCAGTCTTTCATGAATTCGGGACCGGGCCCCTTGCAGATCGGTACACCGTCATCACCGCCTAAAATCTTTGGGGCATAAAAAAACAGAACCTTATCCACGATGCCAGCGGCCAGAGAGGCGGCAATCACCCGGCTGCCACCTTCAATGAAAAGGCTGGTCACTCCCATATCGCCCAAACCGTCCATCAGCGCATTCAGGTCAATCCGTCCGTTTTGAAGCGGGGATTCCAGTATCCGGACTTTTTGATTCCGGGTCAGTGCAGTTAGCCGCTCCGTGCCGATCGGTCCGGTGACAATCAGGGTATCCGCATCAGATTCAGGGTGAAGCACGCTGGAAGCATCCGGAATGGTCAGGCGGGTATCCAGGATGACCCGTATGGGGTCTTTTGGTTTTCTGCCATCAGGAGAAGCGGGAATCCGGGTCGTCAATTGGGGGTTATCCTTTTTTACGGTTTCCACACCCACCAGGATTGCGTCATAAGCGTGCCTCAGGCTGTGAACATATGCTCTGGATGCCTCTCCAGTTACCCATCTGGAGTCCCCGGTTCGCGTTGCCAGTCTGCCGTCCAGTGTGGCGGCGCATTTCAGGGTGACAAAAGGTCTGCAGGTGGTAATGTACTTGATAAACGATTCATTCAGCCGTCTTGCCTGTTCTTCACAAATGCCCACCGTAACCCGGACGCCTCTTGAAGTCAGATGTGCATTGCCGCCGCCCTTGACCTTGGGATTGGGGTCCTGCATGGCGACCACGACATGAGCAATTCCCGCATCAAGGATTTTCTGTGTACAGGGCGGTGTTCGGCCGACGTGGTTGCAGGGTTCAAGGGTAACAAAAAGGGTTGCCCCCCTTGCAGCCGGCCCCGCATCTTCAATGGCATGAACTTCAGCATGGGGCCCGCCAACCGACTGATGGTATCCCTGTCCAACGATCTTGCCGTCAGGATCAACAACTACGGCCCCGACCATCGGGTTGGGAGAGGTATATCCCGCCCCTTTTGCGGCAAGTTCAAGGGCGATCTGCATGTATGCGTCGTGACCCCTCATTGTCGGTTATTTTCCAGCATCAGCTTCAGTTCTTGTACAAAATCGTTCACATCTTTAAATTCCCTGTAGACAGAGGCAAACCGGACATAGGCAATCTCGTCCAGATCATGCAGGCGGTTTATCCCCCGTTCTCCAACGATCGAGGATGAAATCTCCTTCTTGCCGGTTTCACGAAGCTCCTGTTCCAGCTCATCCAGAAAGTCCTCGATACTGTTCATGCTGACATTTCGTTTTTCGCAGGCTTTGGTAATGCCAGTTCGAATTTTGTCCCGGTTGAATTCTTCCCGCCTGCCGTCTTTCTTGATGATCATCAAGGGGATTTCTTCAATCCGTTCATAGGTTGTAAAGCGACGGTTGCATGCCAGGCATTCCCTTCGCCGTCGAATCACATACCCTTCCTTGCTCAACCTGGAATCAATGACTTTATTTTCAGTATCTGCGCAAAACGGACATTTCATTCAACTTACTCCCCCATATGCGACAAGAGCCATTCTTCGTCAGCAACGTAGTAAATGCATGGGTTCTCGATCCCGCTTGTTTCACAATGTCTGAATGACCTCAACGCCGGCCTCGCCGAGCATCGTTAACGACAGTTCGTCTGCATAGCCTTCCTGATAGTATATCCGGCAAATCCCCGCATTGATGATCATCTTGGTACAGATGGAGCAAGGAAGATTTGTACAATACAATATGGAGGTTTTAATGGAAAAACCATGATAAGCCGCCTGAATGATGGCATTCTGTTCCGCATGAATCCCCCGGCACAGTTCATGCCTCTGCCCCGAGGCCACCTTCAGTTTTTCCCTGAGGCATCCGATATCCAGACAGTGAGATAAACCCGATGGTGCCCCATTGTAGCCTGTTGAGAGAATGCGTTTGTCCTTGACAATAACGGCGCCCACAGAACGTCTTCGGCATGTGGAACGACTGGCGACCAGCCTGGCGATATCCATGAAATATGTTTCCCATGAAGGCCGGCTGACGGCGTTTTTTTCAATAGAAACCAAATGTCGATCCCTGTCTTGCATTTTTTACCTGTCCAGTCCTTTTAGAAAATCGTGGCATATTTACAGCCGCAAAACTACTGAACGGTTCCTCAGCTTTGATCATGATAAATCGGAAATGCCTGGCAAAGATCATGAACCTTTTTTCGTGTCTGCGCAATGACCGCTTCCTCAAATGGCTTTTTAAGTACCGCAACGATCATTTCCGCAATCATCACCATTTCCGGTGCTTTCATACCCCGGGTGGTCACGGCAGGGGTTCCGATGCGAATTCCGCTGGTCACCTGCGGGCTTTTAGTTTCAAACGGTATCGAATTCTTGTTGACTGTGATTCCGGATCGTCCCAGAGCGATTTCGGCGTCTTTGCCGGTGATGTCCAGACTGGTTAAATCCACCAGCATCATGTGATTGTCGGTGCCATTCGATACCAGTTTGACACCATGTTCCATCAGGCAGGCAGAAAGGGTTTTGGCATTGGTCAGTGTGTTCAGCTGATAGGACTTGAATTCATCCGTCAGCGCCTGCTTGAAGGCAACGGCTTTAGCGGCAATGACATGCATGAGCGGGCCGCCCTGAATACCGGGAAATACCTGCCGGTTCAGTTTGTCACTGCAGGGTGTTACCGATACAATCAAACCGCCGCGAGGGCCCCTGAGGGTTTTGTGGGTCGTTGAGGTAACGACATCGGCATGGGGAACAGGAGAAGGATG
>JAPLJE010000229.1 GCA_026388755.1 Deltaproteobacteria bacterium
TTCTGTTCCAGATTATACCCCAGAAGCTTATGCAGGGTTGAGGCTTTTTTCCGGGCCACCTCGGAAAGACGCCGAGCCGCACGTCCTGTCGGTGCGGAGAGGATGGTTTTCTGCCGCAGGCGATCGCATATTGCAGCGATGGAACGGATCAGGGTGGTCTTTCCGGTTCCCGGCCCGCCGGTAATGATGGCAATGTGATGCAGGAGAATCTCCTCCAGCACGGCCTGCTGCTCGGAGGAAAGCTGAATGGCCAGGCGCGCCAGAATTTCCCGGGTCATCTGCTCCTGATCGATATCCGGGGGTTTCACCGGAACCGACAAAAACGCCTTGAGCCGAAGGGCGATACCGGTTTCCGCCCGGTGAAGCGCCGGCAGGTAAAGGGCCTGATCGCTGCCATGATCCCTATCTTGATCGCCACCATAATCACCCATCGCTTCCTGCACCACCTGCCCTTCATCGGAAAGCGCAAGCATGGCTGCGGATGCCGATTCAGCATCAATGTCAAAGAGTCTGGCGCATTTTCGCCGGGCTTCATGACCCGTCATGAACATATGGCCATCAGATGCCGCCTGTTCCAGCAGATACAGAATGCAGGCTCGAATTCTAAGCGGATCATCGGAAAGGGCGCCCTGTTGCTGTGCAATCCGGTCGGCGATATAAAAACCGATTCCCGGAATATCACATGCGATCTGAAAAGGATGGTCTTTAAGCACATCGACTGCGGCTGCACCATATTGTTTGAAAATACGGCCGCTGTAACTCAGCGAAATACCATGATTCTGGAGAAAAATCATCAGACAGCGAATCGCATGATGCGATTTCCAGGATTCTGCAATCTGTTTGGCAATGGCTTTGCCGATGCCCTTGACATCGGTCAGTTTTTCAGGCGCCGATTCGATGACCACCAGGGCCTGATCCCCGAAATGGCGGATCAGCCGGGAAATGGTTTTGGCTCCCAGCCCCTTGATCACACCAGACTTGAGATATTTTCGGATCCCATCAATTGTTGCCGGCAGCAGCACTTCAAATCGGAGGATTTTAAGCTGCTGCCCATAGCGGGCATGCGTTTCCCAGATGCCGTCCAGCTTCAGGAATTCTCCGGCTGTGGGGCTTCAGAAATTCTCCGGCTGTAGGCGCCGGCATGAACCCGACAACCGTGATTGCATTTTGGGCGCCTCTGGGACGAAATTTTGCAATGGTATAATGGTTTTCCGGATTGTAAAACGTAATGCGATCCAGGCAGCCTTCCAGATCGGTCACGGATCCGGAGTCGTTCATGAAATGATCCATCGGGCGGCTTCCAGCAGATCGGCCACCACCACGGTCGGATTGACGTTGTCCTGGGCCAGGGCATCTTGGGCCATAATGCCGTTGCCGGTCTTAACCAGAATCGTTCTGCCGCAGCCCGCAGCTTTTCCGCACAGAATATCCTTGGCGCTGTCGCCCACCATGATGGCATCGGAAAGATCAATGGCGTATTTTTGACAGGCCTGCCTAATCAGTCCGGGTTTGGGTTTGCGACAGGAACAGCCTTGTTCCGGCGTGTGGGGGCAGATAAATATATCGGTGATTTTGCCGCCATGGGATGTCACGGCGGATTTCATCCGCAGGTGCATCTCCTCCAATACTTCCGGTGATACCCACTTGCGGTGGATGATGGACTGGTTGGTGATCACGATAAGCGTATAGCCTTTGCGGGCAAGGATTTTCAAAGCATCCAGGCTGTTTGGCAAAAAAATGAACTCCTCCCAGCACTTGATGTAGTCCGAAGAATCCTGATTGATGACCCCGTCCCGGTCCAGAAAAACAACCTGCTTCAGCAACACCGCCTCCATTTTCCAAGCGTGAATGCGTTCATGACCCGAGAAACCCCCCTGATCACCGCTTTTGAAGGCGGGCAACTGATTCGATGTGAAATGTATGGGGAAACATATCCACGGGCTGAACTTCGATAACCTGATAGGCGTCTTTCATGAGCCCCAGATCCCTGGCCAGCGTCGCCGGATTGCAGGATACGTAAATGATCCGCCCGGGCAGCATATTCAGAACCTGCTGCACAACGCTTTTGTGCATGCCGTCGCGCGGAGGGTCGATGATCATGACATCGGGCTTTTGCAGCGCCTCGGACAGGCGATCCTTGATGTCCCCCCGGTAAAACGTGCAGTTTAATACGCCGTTTTTCAGGCAGTTTTTTTCCGCATCGGATATCGCAGCATCAACGATTTCAAATCCGATCACCCTTCGGGCGGCATTCGAGAGGCAGATGGCAATGGTTCCGGTGCCACAATACAAATCAAAAACCGTTTCATTTCCGGTAAGCCCGGCATAAGCCATCACCGTATGGTACAGGGTTTGCGCCCCTCTGCTGTTGGTCTGAAAGAATGAACTGGCGGATATGTCAAATTCAAACCCGCAGAGACGATCCGTCAGGTGGTTACTTCCGGAAAGCAAAATTTCATATTCCCCCGCGGATATCGCCGCCTTTTTCGCGGTAATGTTATTGACCACGGAGATGATTTGCGGATACTTGTTCTTCAACAGATCCGCCAGGGGCTCCACGACCCTGCGATTTTCCGCGGCGGTGATGATATTCACCATCCAGTGGTCATGGGCCACGGAATGCCGAAGCATGACAAACCGCCAGAATCCGTTGTGGGTCCGGGGACAATACATCGGCATTCCAGATAATTGAAGATACCGGCGCACATCGCCCAGTATGCGATTTCCCATGTCCGGCTGCAACAGACAGGCTTCGATATTCAGAACTTTGTGAAACACGCCCGGCACATGAAAACCCAGGGCGAAGCAACCGGCTGCATCCGGGTTTTCCATTTCCTCCGGCAATCGCCATGGGCTGTCCGAACAGGTCAATTCCACTTTATTGCGATATCCAAAGCGCAGCTCGGATGGAAGGGTCGGATGGACCGTTGCATCTTTAATCAAGCCGATATGCGCCAAAGATTCCGCAACATGCCGCTGTTTATACGCCAGTTGCCGGCCGTAGTCCAGAAACTGCCATTTGCAACCTCCGCAAACGCCGCTGTGGGGACAGGGCGCTGAAACCCGGTCAGCAGACGGTTGAAGGAGCGACACCACACGGGCTTCGGCATAATTTTTCTTTTTTCGGGTAATGGCGATGCGAACCCTGTCTCCGGGAACCGCCTGATCCACAAAAACAGCAAACCCTTCAATGTGAACGATCCCCTTGCCGCCATAAGCAACATCGGATATGTCAACTTCATGCAACTGACCTTTTTGAATGCTCATGATATGGCTTCTTTTCAAGAAAAAACATTTTGAAATATTTGCGCGAATGAAGCTACCAATATGAGGCCGGGAACGGGTACAAGGTCGATGAAATGGTTCAATTCCTGGGCATTTCCGAAGAAATTCTTCCGGAAAATCGTCTGGCTGCCATTCAGTGGGCCGATGCCCTGACCGGGTAAATCGTATTTTTTGCGCTTCGAAGCGCCGGGCTGGTTTTAATGCCTCGATGGGTTACGGATGTTTGTATATCAGCCGGGGGGGTTCCGTCATGACCGTCGTGTCGGGTGGGACAGACTCCGTAATCCAGACATTTCCGCCGATGACCGAACGTTCTCCAATCACCGTATCGCCTCCCAGAATCGTTGCCCCTGAATAAATAATGACGTCATCAGCGATGCTGGGATGACGTTTTTTCCCCCTCAGTTTTTCTCCGGCATTTTTCGGAAGAGACAACGCCCCTAAGGTCACGCCCTGATAAATTCGGACATTGTTTCCGATCACGGTTGTTTCCCCAATCACAACCCCTGTGCCATGATCAATGACAAAGCTTTCTCCGATTTGGGCTCCTGGATGAATATCGATTCCCGTGATACTGTGGGCATGTTCGGTCATGATTCGGGGAAGCAGAGGAACGTTTAACTCAAAAAGCCTGTGAGCGACCCGATAGACGCTGATGGCATAGATTCCTGGATAGCTGAAAATGATTTCATCGTGGCTTTTGGCCGCGGGATCCCCTTCATAAGCTGCCCGAATATCGGTGGCCAGAATCTTTCGTATTGAAGGAATGGATTCCAGCACGGCCAGTGCGATTTCATATCCCCGGTCACCGCAATCGCTGCAGGAAAGATCATACCGGAAGCAATCGTGCCGAATACTATGGGTGATCTGCTCCGACAGCATATCAAACAAAGCCGTAACCGCCTGACCCATGGTATATTTGAGACTGACCGGATCAATTTTTTCCCGGCTGAAATACCCCATATCCTTCGGAAGGAATGGGATCGTAATCGATGTGGGTAAAGCATTCCCTGTCATGGCAACTGCTGATAAGGGAATCCGCCAGCGCCGGAATACGGCTGCGATACCGCGTAAAGGATGCGGCCTCGGTTTTACAGGAGTTGTCATCGTTATGCATCGTCATTTTCAGTGCCTCCCGAGCATCAGGGGCTCCGTGTTATTCCGCCACGGCAAAAGCCCCATCGTACCCGCCCGAAGTCAGCATCTTCTCGTTCTGGATGGCCTGCTCCAGGCTCGAACATTTCGTCACCCTGACCCGGTAAAAAATATCCCTGCCATTGTCATAGGACTGAATATGGGCAT
Organism: Deltaproteobacteria bacterium; assembly: GCA_026388755.1. GTDB lineage: Bacteria > Desulfobacterota > Desulfobacteria > Desulfobacterales > Desulfatirhabdiaceae > RAAP-1. The sequence goes on from JAPLJE010000229.1 coordinate 4,588, forward strand.
TCTGATAGGATTTTTCCAGTTTAGCCTTCAGTCTTTCCGCATTGTTGCGGTCTGAAAAAGCCCCGACCTGAATCGTGAAATTCCCCTGATAATAAAAATCCGCCGAACCGGCGCCGCTGCTGGTAGCCAAGGCAGTTGTGCCAACGGCAACGAGTTCCACAGGCGCCGTCCCCGGCCCCAGAACACCGAGTTTGGAGGCACAGGCATAAGAAAGATCAATGACCCTTCCGGTCACAAAAGGCCCCCGGTCGTTGATGCGAATCTCCATTTCCCGATTGTTGTCCAGGTTTCGGACCCGGACAATCGTCCCCAAGGGAAGGGTCTTGTGAGCCGCGGACTCCGCATGCATGTCATAGATCTCGCCGCTGGATGTCTTTTTTCCGTGAAAATCATCTCCATACCATGAGGCAATGCCCGTCTGCTTGAAACCCCTGGCATCCGGCAGCGGCTGGTACCACTGCCCCAGCGCCTTATAGGGTTTGGAAGAAGACGGCGGCGGAATCGCAGCAGACGGAGGGCGGCTCGAAGAAGGGACAGGCGGACGGCTGGAAGACGGCACAGTGGAGCGAGTACACCCATAGACGCCCGCTATCAGAATTCCTCCTAGAATTATCAGGCAGCAGATGCGTTTCATTTCTCCAGGGCCAGCCTGATGACATCCATCATTTTTTCAACAAAATGGAATTGAATGTCTTTTTGAATCTTTTTGGGAATCTCTTCCAGGTCTTTTTCATTCCATTTGGGCATAATAATGGTTTTGATTCCCGCCCGATGCGCAGCCAGTACTTTTTCCTTTATCCCGCCGACCGGCAGCACCTGGCCCCTTAACGTAATCTCTCCAGTCATGGCCAGATCTTTTCGAATCGGCTTGTTGGTTAGCAGAGACGTCAGCGCGGTCAGCATGGTGACACCGGCCGATGGACCATCCTTGGGAATTGCGCCCGCCGGAACATGAATGTGAAGATCGTGATTTGCAAAATAGTCGTCCGCGATTCCCATAGAAACCGCATTGGAGCGGATAAAACTGAGGGCGGCAGTTGCAGATTCCTTCATGACATCCCCAAGCTGGCCGGTCAGGGTCAGATTTTTACCACCCTTCATGGCGGTTGCTTCGATAAAGAGAATATCGCCGCCATTGGGGGTCCAGGCAAGGCCAATGGCAACACCGGGCGTAGATACTCTGGTACGGGTTTCGGTCTGCATTTTGATCGGACCCAGGTATTTGGAAATATTGTTTAAATTTATGGTTGCAGCCGTGGCTTCTCCCTCAGCCACCTTACTGGCAACCCCCCGGCAAATCGACGCGATTTCGCGCTCCAGGTTTCTCAGGCCGGCTTCGCGGGTATAGCCGGAGATAATGTGCCGAATCGCTCCCCTGGAAAAAATGACCTGATCCGCTTTAAGCCCATGGGCTTTTCGCTGCCGGGGAATCAGATACCGGTTGGCAATTTTGATTTTATCATCTTCCGTGTAGCCCAAGAGGTTGATGACTTCCATACGGTCCCGCAGCGCAGGCGGAATGGTATCCAGCACATTGGCCGTGGTGATGAACATGACCTTGGACAGATCGAAGGGCACATCCAGGTAATGATCCGAAAAGCTGAAGTTCTGTTCCGGATCCAGCACTTCCAGGAGAGCAGACGAAGGGTCGCCCCGAAAGTCGCTGCCGACCTTATCAATTTCATCCAGCATGAACACAGGATTATTGGAACCTGCCCTGCGAATTCCCTGAATGATTCGGCCCGGAAGCGCACCCACATACGTGCGGCGATGTCCGCGAATCTCCGCCTCATCCCGGACGCCCCCCAGGGAAATGCGGTGAAACTTTCTGCCGAGTGCTTTGGCAATGGAGTTTCCCAGAGACGTCTTGCCGGTTCCCGGAGGACCGGCAAAGCATAAAATCGGGCCTTTGGAATCGGGTTTGAGCTTTCTGACAGCCAGATATTCGACGATACGGTTTTTGGCTTTGTCCAGGCCGAAATTTGAGCTTTCTGACAGCCAGATATTCGACGATACGGTTTTTGGCTTTGTCCAGGCCGAAATGGTCTTCATCCAGAATCTTTCTGGCTTTTTTAATGTCGAGGTTATCCTCGGTGCTGTCATGCCAGGGAAGGGCGGTCAGCCAGTCCAGATAAGTGGATGCCACGGTATATTCCGCGGATGAGGGGTGCATGCGCGATAACCGGTTCAGTTCCCGTTCAGCCTCTTTTGCGGCATCTTCCGGAAGATTTTTTTCCGCAATTTTTTTGCGGTAATCATCTATCTCGACCGAAGAGTCGTCTTTTTCACCCAATTCCTCCCGAATCGCCTTCAACTGCTGACGCAAGTAGTATTCTCGCTGGCTTTTATCAATGTCTCCCTTGACCTGGCTCTGAATCTTGTTGCCAAGCTCCAGAATTTCAAGTTGATGATTGGCCATTCGCGTGACTTCTTTAAGCCGTTCGTTGATATCAATCAACTCCAGAATTTTTTGTTTTTCATCCGGCGTGGAATTGATGGTTGATGCGATCATATCGGCCAGCGTGCCCGGATCCTGTATGGACTTGGCCATGGCCCCGATTTCAGGCGGCAGTCCGGGAGAAAGTTCGGCAATCCGGGCAAACAGGTTGACGATATTGGCCATCAGGGCTTCGGTTTCCGTATCCATGGTATCAGTTTCGGGAATCATCTCGACCCTGGCCTGAAGGTAGGGTTTGCTGTCCATGAATTCAAGAATCTTGAAGCGGCTGAGTCCCTGAACCAGCAACTGGGCACGATTGTCCTGGGTTTTGGCCATTTTTAAAATCAAGG
>JAPLJE010000295.1 GCA_026388755.1 Deltaproteobacteria bacterium
ATGTCTGGGTGGGCATCTGCCTGCTCCTGGCGGTTCCGCTTTGGCGGGAAGGAAAAGCCAACTCGCTTCGCCCTTTGCTTCCCCATGGTATCCTGCTGATTGTGGCATATGCGGCATTTGCGGTCATACGATTCGTCATTCTGGATTCGAACATCGTCACGACCCTCTGCGCGGAAAACCCAGTCGGTGTTTTATGCCTGCTGCGATCTGTACTGGGAAAGTTGATGTACCATCAGGTATTTGGCCTGACGAGCCTGGCCCTTGCCGGACTTGCAATCTGGCGTAACACCGTGTGGCTGTGCATCCTTGCGATGATTGCAAGCCTGAGCAGCTTTGCGTTCTACAATGTCGGCATAGGCGCCATTGCCTTTGTTCTGGCTGGAATCACGCTGGCGCATAAAAGACTGGCACCGAATATTCCCGAATGATTTAACAAGGGAAAGTGGGAATGAATTGCAGGCAGATGCTTGTCGTTTAAATCAGATTCGCCGGCGTAAAAAAGTGCCGGCGAATCTTTGGGTCTTACCCTGCCCATCTCACGGAAATACAGGGGCAGGGAGTATTCTTTGTCTTGGAAAACTATTTTCTGCCTTTTGCATAACCAATGGATGTCAAGGCCACTGCCATTTCATCCAGAGTCGCCGGGTCATCAATGGTTGCCGGCAGTTTGTACTCTTTGTTGTCCGCTATTTTCTGAATGGTGCCTCTCAGAATCTTCCCGGAACGGGTCTTGGGAAGCCGTTTTACAACCGTTGCGGTCTTAAACGATGCCACCGGTCCGATGCGGTCCCTGACCATCTGAACGACTTCTTTCACGATCTCCTTATGGTCTCGGGTCACTCCGGCGTTCAAGACAAGAAATCCGATGGGAACCTGACCTTTCAAGTCGTCTTCCACACCCAGAACCGCACATTCGGCAACCTGGGGATGATCCGCGAGAATTTCTTCCATGGCGCCTGTGGAAAGTCTGTGGCCGGCGACATTGATGATGTCATCGGTTCGGGACATGACGTAGACGTAGCCGTTTTCATCCATGTATCCGGCATCCGCCGTCTTGTAATACCCGGGGAATTCCTCAAGATAAGACTTCACATATCCCTCATCATTGTTCCACAGGGTGGGCAGGCTTCCGGGCGGAAGCGGAAGTTTTACCACCAGCGCGCCGATATCTCCGGCTTTTACGACCTCATTTTCCGGATTCACAACTTGAACATTCCATCCGGGAACCGGCTTGGTGGGCGAGCCGTAGACAACCGGATAGTGATGAAGCCCCATGCAGTTGGCGGCAATGGCCCATCCGGTCTCCGTCTGCCACCAGTGGTCAATGACCGGAGTGCCGATATGGGTTTCCGCCCATTTCAGAGTGTCGGGATCGGATCTTTCCCCTGCCAGGAAAAGTGTGGCAAAGCAGGAGATGTCATAATTCTTCAGCAATTTACCTTCCGAATCTTCTCTTTTAATCGCCCGGAAGGCCGTGGGTGCGGTAAAAAGAGCCTTTACCTTATGCTGGGAAATCACGCGCCAGAACGCGCCGGCATCCGGGGTCCCGACAGGCTTGCCTTCGTACAGGATGGTGGTGCAGCCCTTTAAAAGCGGTCCGTAAACGATATAGGAATGTCCCACGACCCAGCCCACGTCCGAAGCCGCCCAGTACACATCTCCGGCATCCACGTTGTAGACCGCCTTCATGGTCCATTTTAGCGCCACCATGTGTCCGCCGTTATCGCGGACAACGCCTTTGGGAATGCCGGTGGTGCCGG
>JAPLJE010000342.1 GCA_026388755.1 Deltaproteobacteria bacterium
AATACGCCATATTCGGTAAGGTTTTTTACGGTTCCGCTCAGGATTTTGCCTTCATGGATGGTGGTCAATGTTGCGGACCGTTTGGTTTCTCTTTCCTGCTCGAGCAGGGCGCGTCTGGACAGTACGATATTGCTGCGTTTTCGGTTGTATTTTAAGACCTTAAAATTGAAGGTCTTTCCCACCATTTCATCCAGATTGCGAATCGGGCGGAGATCTGCCTGAGATCCGGGCAAAAACGCCTGGACGCCGACATCCACAGAAAAGCCACCTTTAACACGTGCCAAAATAATGCCCTGAATCACCTCGTCATTATCATGGGCTTTTTTGATATCGTCCCATACCTTGACTTTGGCAGCTTTTTCTTTGGAAAGAATGACGACTTCATTTTCATCATCCCACCATTCCACCATTACCTCAACCGAATCGCCGGTTTTGGCGTTGATATTCCCATTCTCATCCCGGAATTCGTGAATCCGAATCTGGCCCTCGGATTTGTATCCGATATCCACCAGCACGTGATCTTTGTCTACTGAAATGATACGACCCGTAACCACTTCGCCTTCAGCAAAGCGTTTGAAGCTCTCCTCGTACATTTCCATCAGGTTGTCCATGCCATCAGATGCTTCCTGAGCATCGTCAAACGTGTCCACCTGGTTCATAGGAACAACTACCGGAGTTTGAATTGTTGGTTCTGAATTGATTTGTGTGTCATTTTCCATGAAAGTTAACTATCCCCCTTAGCCTTATTTTACCTGCTAAAACCATATACTGTCGCCAGCATATCTTTTCTTATATATCAGACTGACTTTAAAAAAACAATAATTTAATTTTTGTGAGAGGAGTTAGAGGGCAGAACCTGACAGGTATTTTTTACGTTATCGAGAAAGACTATTTATATACACCAAAGTGCTGAAAAAAATGGAAGGTTGTCAACAAATCGAAGATGAAATGCCATCTGACTCCTGTCTACTGATTTCTGGCTTTAAGCATTGGAACAATGCAGGCCATCATCAGCCTGACCACTGTTTGAGGATCGATATGGGTGCAGTCAATCCGTATGGCGTCGTCCGCGGGTTTCAGCGGGGAAAGCGCCCGCCGGCTGTCATTTTGATCTCTTTGAAGCATGTCTCTGGAAATATCTTCCAGGGTGACGGTTGTCTTTGGCGGCATTTCCTTATACCGGCGACAGGCTCTCACATGAGGGTCGGCGTCCAGAAAAAATTTGATATCTGCTTCCGGAAATATCACCGTTCCCATGTCGCGGCCTTCACAGACCAGGGCTTTGTCTTTTCCCATTTCCCGCTGCATATCCAGAAGAAAGTTTCGCACAGCAGGTTTGGCGGAAACAGCAGAAGCCATCATGGAGATTTCGGGGGTTCTGATTTGATCCGTAATATCCCGATCATTCCAAAACAGGCGAAATCCGTTTTTATCCGCACGCGGGGTCAAATCAAATTCCTTCAGGTGGGCTGTCAAATCTGCATCGTCCTCAAAATCAATGTTGTTGATGAGGACGCTGTAAGCAACTGACCGGTATAGCGCGCCGGTGTCCAGATACCGGTATTCGAGCAGTTCAGCAAGAAGCCGGCTGACCGTTGTCTTTCCGGCGCCTGCGGGCCCGTCTATGGTTATCAACAGGGGATTTGTCACTGGATGAGAGTCGTCAATGGAAGCTGGGCGCATTTAAAATACCTGCTCTATGGCCTGAACCAGCCGTTTGTTTTCTTCCGGAAGGCCCGTGTTGACACGAATATATTCCGGATAGCCGTAGGAAGACATGGAACGAACAATTACGCCTTTTTTCAACATGTTTTCAAAAACCACGTCCGCGTCCTGCCCTGCATCGATCAGAAAAAAATTGGCCTGAGTGGGAAAATACCGGACGCCTACCCTGTCCAGTTCCGCATACAGGAAATCAAGACCTTCATGCACAGTTTGAACGGTCTTGTGTAAAAATGCCTCATCTTCTAAAGCGGCAACGGCTCCGGCCTGAGCCAGAAGGCTGACATTGAATGGTTGACGAATCCGGTGGAGAATTCCAGCAAGTCCGGGTGTCATGACGCCATAACCAATCCGAAGCCCTGCCAGGCCGTAGGCTTTGGAAAAAGTTCTTAAGGCCACAATTGGCTTATTACCATGAATGTAATCCATGCTTTTGAAACAATCCGGATCCCTTACAAACTCCATGTATGCCTCATCCACAACCACCACGATGTCTGGTGGAAGCGCCCCGATAAATGTTTCAAAATCATTCCGGGACATCACCGTGCCGGTCGGGTTGTTGGGATTGCAGATAAAAATCATTCGGGTTCGGGAAGTCACTTTTTCCAGAAGATCATTGGTGCAAATCGCCAGGGACCGCAGGGGCACGTGAACGGGAATGGCGCCGGCGCTTCGGACATCGATGTCATACATCAAAAACGAAGGCTTGGGGATAATGGCCTCATCACCGGGCTGAAGCAGTGCACGGGTCAGCATTCCGATCAAGTCGTCCGAGCCATTCCCCAAGACAAAATGATCCGGGGAAAAACCCAGACGGCTGGACAGCTTGACCGTCAAGTCATGACCCCTGCCGTCCGGATACCGGTGAAGGTTGGACAAGGCAAGAGTAATGGCCTGAACCGCCATGGGAGAGGGCCCTAATGGGTTTTCGTTTGAAGCCAGCTTGATGGCGTGTTGAATGCCATATTCCCTGGCCAGCTCATCAATGGGTTTCCCGGGCTTATAGGGCTTGATAGACAGAATGTATTCTGGAATCTTAACAATCATCGCGAACTCGATATGTTAGCAGCCTTCTGCCCTTCATCAACCGCCTTCATGTTCAGGGGAATGAGTTTGGTTTTGCTGGAAAACTCCTCCTTGACGCATTTGCGTAGGACATCATTGTCCACCATTTTGCTGCGAGCTACAAAAGCGGAGAGTGCGACTATATTTGCAGATCGGATGCTCCCGAGACCCATGGCGATGTCATTGACCGGAACGATGAATTCGTCCACGTCGGTTCTGCCGCAGCCAACGGTGATCAGGGAACCGTTGATCAAAATAACGCCCCCCGGCTTTACCGCGGGAGCAAATTTCTCCAGCGATGGCCGGTTCATGGCTACCAGGTGCGTGGGGTTACGAATGATGGGAGATCCGATGGGCCGATCACTGATGACGACCATGCAATAGGCAGTCCCCCCCCGCATT
>JAPLJE010000173.1:0-5236 GCA_026388755.1 Deltaproteobacteria bacterium
GCCTTATGTGATAGCCGATGCTCACATGTTCGCTGATGGCCACCAAATCGTCATGTTCCGGAATATTTCCCTGAAAATGACCGGCATCACGCGTCAGGATATTGAAACCTTCTGGCAAAACCGTCCTCAGCCGTCAGCTGAAGCCATTCAGCCTTCCCGACCCATTCACCAAAATGGTTGCTTTAACCACGAGCAAATTTTGGCATTGTCCATAGGAAAGCCGTCGGATGCCTTCGGCGAGCCCTTCCGCGCCTTTGATAAGGACCGGTTTCTGGCAAGACTGCCCGGACCGCCATACCTGTTTGTCGATCGCATCGTCAAGACGGAACCGCCGGCATTTGTTCTGAAACCCGGCGGATGGATCGAGGCTGAATACGCCGTATCCCCTTCAGACTGGTATTTTTCGGCGGACCGATCCGGGATCATGCCCTATGCCGTGCTTCTGGAAATTGCGCTTCAGCCCTGCGGCTGGCTTGCCGCTTATGCAGGCTCCGCCCTGACCAGCCCGAAGGATCTGCGGTTTCGGAATCTGGGCGGAACCGGCCATATCCATAAGGATATTTTCCCTGAACGCGGAACCCTGTCCATGCGATGCCGAATGACCCAGGTATCTTCTGCCAGCGACATGATCATCGAGTCCTTTGATTTTCGCGTGGCATCAGGGGATGAAATGATCTATGATGGTGAAACCACTTTCGGATTTTTTACCGAATCGGCTCTGACTCAGCAAAAAGGTCTGGCCAACGCCGATGACAGTCGGTATCGGCCAGAGGCGAATGAAAGCACGGCCTATCGGCAATGTCCGCTTCCGGATATGCCACCTCTTTTTCCGGAACCGGACTTCGAATTGAGGGAGTTGCCGCCCCAGCAGATGACAATGCCGGCCCGGGCCATTCGCATGATGGATGTCATTGAACGCTATGACCCTGTTGGCGGCCCTTCGGGTCTGGGCTATATTCAGGGATCCAAAAATGTTGATCCCGATGAATGGTTTTTCAAGGCGCATTTCTATCAGGACCCGGTCTGGCCCGGTTCTCTGGGAATTGAAGCGTTTATGCAACTCCTGAAGTTCATCGCTCTGGACAGATGGCCCCATCTTGCTTCCCGGTGCCGGTTTTCGCTGGTTACCGGAGCCCAGCACGCCTGGACCTACCGGGGCCAGGTGATTCCCGCAAATAAGAAAGTGATCGTAGAGGCAATCGTTACCCAAATCGAAGAATCACCCTGTCCCTTGATCATGGCAAACGGTTTTCTTAGCGTGGATGGGCTGACGATTTACGAAATGAAACAGTTTGGCATTCGCTTGATGCCTTTACCCTGAAAATGAAAACAAACATTTCCAAGAAAAACAAGAAACAGTATGAAATCAGGTGTTATTTTCATTAACGAGATTTTTCGTGACGGTTATGAAGGTTTACATTAACATTTCAATAGCAAATTCCTATGCAATTTAACACGGTTTATCTGGACAGCATGGGCTATGAACTGGCCCCGAATGTGCTGACTTCCGATGATATTGAAAAACGCCTGGAGCCGCTGTACCAGACGCTCCATTTTCAAAAAGGCCAGCTCGAAATGATTACCGGTATTCGCGAGCGCAGATACTGGGATCCGGGATTTCGCATGTATGAAGGCGCGGCACGGGCCGGCAAAAAGGCGCTTCAGTCATCCGGCATTTCTCCGGAGCTGATCGGCATGCTGATCTACGGCGGTGTATGCCGGGATCAGCTCGAGCCCGCAACGGCCTGCGCCGTTTGCCATGAACTGGGACTGGGACCGCAAACTCAGATCTATGATGTTTCCAACGCCTGCCTGGGCGTCCTGAACGGGATGATTCAGGTCGCCAGCGCGATTGAACTGGGTCAGATTCAGGCAGGCATGGTGGTGTCGTGTGAATCCTGCCAGCAGATCATGGACCTGAGCATTCAGCGCATGCTGGAAACACGGGACATGACGGTTTTTCGAAAAACCGTTGCAACTCTGACCGGCGGATCCGGTGCCGTTGCCGTCATTCTGACCCATGCCTCGGTTTCCAGCAAGGGACACCGGCTTTTGGGCGGAACCATCCGAAACGCTGCCCGACATCATGGTCTTTGCTGCTGGGGGCCGGATACCGGCATACCGGCAACAATGCCCCAGATCATGGAAACCGATTCCGCCGGTGTCCTTCAGCACGGCGTTAAACTGGGAGTTGAAACCTATCGCATATTCAGGCAGGAGAGGGCGTGGCCGGCAGACAAACCCGACAAAATCATCTGTCATCAGGTGGGTTCGACGCACCAGAAAACCATACTGGACGCCCTGGGGATTTCAAAAGAAAAAGACTTTGTCACCTATCCCTTTCTGGGCAATATCGGAACCGTTTCCCTTCCCGTTACCGCGGCCATTGCATCGGAACGCGGATTTCTGGAGAAAAACGATTCGGTCGGTTTTTTCGGCATCGGCAGCGGCCTGAACTGTATGCTGCTGGGCCTGGAATGGTAACCCCCATGCCAAAAGATATATTGGCTGCAAAGCCCTCAATCGACATGACCGGACTGCATCGCCTGTATCCATTTTCATCCCATTTTCTGGAAATCAACGGGCTGAGCTATCACTATTTGGATGAGGGCCGGGGAGATCCCGTTGTCATGGTCCACGGAAATCCCACCTGGTCTTTTTATTTTCGAAACCTGGTCCTTGGGCTTTCCCCGAATTACCGGGTTATCGTTCCCGACCATATGGGCTGCGGACTGTCGGATAAACCGGGTGAAGATCAATATGACTTCCGGCTGTCCAGCCGGATTCACGATCTTGAATTTCTGCTGGATCGACTCGGATTGGACAAACCCATCACCCTCATCCTTCACGACTGGGGCGGCGCCATCGGTTTGGGGTATGCCCTGCGCCACCCGGATCGGATTTCACGGATCATCCTGATGAACACGGCTGCTTTTTTTCCACCAAAAGGGAAAAAACTTCCCTTAAGGCTTCAGATGCTCAAACGTTTTGGCACCCTATCCAGAATTGCGGTTTTGGGAGGAAATCTTTTCTCCCGTGCAGCCCTTGTCATGGCTCCGCAAAAAACGCTTGGCCGTGAAGTGAAGAAAGGCCTTTGTGCACCCTACAATTCCTGGAAAAACCGGTTGGCGACCTTGAAATTTGTGGAAGATATTCCGATGGTTCCATCTGATCCCAGCTATCCATTGCTTCAGTGGCTGGATCATCATCTTCACCGGTTATCACCGATTCCAATGCTGATTCTCTGGGGCATGCTCGATTTTGTTTTTGATCCGGATTATTTAATGGAATGGCAGCGTCGATTTCCGCTGGCCCGGATTCACCGTTACCCGCAGGCCGGTCATTACCTTCTGGAGGATGAGCCGGAAAGAATACGCATGGATATTTTAAACTTCTTGAAAAGTCCGGTGTCATGTTGTAACCTTTCAAACCTTTGATGGCTTTATAAAAAGTCCAATATCTGCGTTGAGCTTCATCCTTCGTCATTGCGGCAGTGTCGTACGCCTCTTTCCTCAGGATTTGCTCGCCTTGTTCTTGAACTTTTAACTTTGCCATCTCATTTTTACTTTTTACGAGTTAATTTTAACCAACATAACGGATTCCAGGATGACACAATCACTTCAACCCAAATCCGATTCTAAACTGATGAACATTGCTTCCCATCTGACCCAGATGGCAAGACTTCAGCCATATAAACGCGCCGTGGTCTCTCCCTCCGGAAGGGATGAGGATGGCAGAGTCACTTATTCTCAATTAACATTCCGACAACTGGATATGGAATCCGACTGTCTGGCCCATGGCCTGGATTCCGTCGGCATCACCCGGGGAACCCGCACGGTTCTGATGGTTCCGCCTAGCCTGAATTTTTTTACCCTGACCTTTGCCTTGTTCAAAACCGGCGCCATCCCGGTTGTCGTGGATCCGGGCATGGGAATGAAGCGAATGCTTTCCTGCTTGAAAGACAGCAGGCCCGAGGCTTTTATCGGCATTTCAAAAGCCCACGCATTCAGAATGCTCCACCCGACCAGTTTTCGAACCGTCAGAACCTGCATTACGGTGGGTTCTCGTTGGTTCTGGGGAGGCCACTCCCTGAAAAACCTGCGGCTGACCCCGTGGCAGGCTTTTCCACCGGCCGAAACGCAGAAAGATGAAACCGCCGCCATTCTGTTTACCACCGGCAGCACCGGACCCGCCAAAGGTGCGGTTTACTCGCATGGAAATTTTGACGCCCAGATCCGGCATATTCAGTCTCACTTTCAGATATCCGGTGATGAAATCGATCTGCCGACATTTCCCCTGTTTGCGCTGTTTGACCCGGCACTTGGCATGACAGCCATTATTCCGGATATGGATCCCACACAGCCTGCCAAGGTGGATCCCGAACAAATCATTGAAGCCGTTATCAATCAGGGTGTTACCAATATGTTTGCCTCTCCCGCACTTCTGGATCGGGTGGGAAGTTTTGGTAAACAGCACGGTATCAAGCTGCCTTCCCTGAAACGGGTGGTTTCAGCCGGCGCTCCGGTATCTCCAGCCAATATCGATCAGTTCTGCCATCTACTCTGCGATACCGCCGAAGTCCACACCCCTTATGGAGCGACCGAAGCCGTCCCGATTCTGTCCATTGCCAGCCGGGAAATTCTCTCTGAAACCCGAAAACTCACTGAAAAAGGGTATGGGATCTGTGTGGGTCGACCCATTGATGATTTGGAAGTTCGCATCATCAAAATCACGGACACGCCGATTGCCAGATGGAGCGAGGAACTTGTCCTGCCTCCTGCGGAAATCGGTGAGATCGCTGTAAGAGGCGATCTGGTCACCCTCAATTATTATGAAAATCGTGAAGCAGACAGCCTGGCCAAGATTCGCGACGGCAAAGACACCTGTCACCGGATGGGGGGTCTGGGCTGGGCCGACACCAAAGGACGGATCTGGTTTTGCGGCAGGAAAAGCCACCGGGTCCAGGCCCCGTCGGGGACCCTATACACCATTCCCTGCGAAGCCATTTTCAACAACCATTCCAATGTGCTGCGAAGCGCCCTGGTTGGCGTCGGCAAGCCGCCCAATCAAAAACCCGTTATCATCATACAGACCCGGCAGGCAGGTTCGTCGCATCACGACAATGATCTAATGTTGGAGCTTCTGGAACTGGCGGCAAAAAATATGCTGACCAGAGATATTGACACCATTCTGTTTCACACGGAATTTCCGGTGGATGTTCGGCATAATGCCAAAA
>JAPLJE010000173.1:5262-6079 GCA_026388755.1 Deltaproteobacteria bacterium
AATGCCAAAATCTACCGGGAACAGCTGGCCGTATGGGCAGAAAAGAAAATGCGGTAATGTTTCATTTTCCATCAGTATGCTTAACGACGAAATCTGTTGGAGAAACCCCTGTACCAGCTCCTGCGCCAGAGGATAATTCCTCATCATCTTCCGGCGATTCATGCAACCTGCGGCGGCTTTGGATTGGCCGTGCCGGCAGTGTCCCCACAGCTCTTGGAAAATCATTTCATCCACAGTGACAGACAGGTGAATCTATCGACATGCAGACTTGCGACATCCTGATTCAAAACGGCATGCTTTTGACCCTGGACCCCCAGCTTACGGTAATCGAAAATGGATTTATAGCCATTAATGGGGATTCGATTTCCCATATCGGATCGGGCGTGAATTCATCCCTGACCGCCTCGAAAATCATCGACGCCAAAGGCGGCATTATTCTGCCCGGACTGGTCAACGGCCACACCCATGCCGCCATGACCCTTTTCAGAGGGCTTGCCGATGATCTTCCGCTCATGGAATGGCTTTCCGGCTATATTTTTCCCGCAGAAAGCCGGATGGATGCCGATTTTGTTCACACCGGATCGCTTCTGGCCTGCGCGGAAATGATTCTTTCCGGAACCACGACCTTCTGCGATATGTATCTGTTTGAAGATGAAGTGGCAAGTGCAGCCAAACAATCGGGCATGAGAAGCCTCGTCGGTGAAGTGCTGTATGATTTCCCGTCCCCCAACTACGGACCCATCGAAAAAGGATTTGAATACACCGAACGTCTGATTCAAAAATGGAAACATGATCCGCTGGTTTCGATCGCCGTTGA
>JAPLJE010000377.1 GCA_026388755.1 Deltaproteobacteria bacterium
ATGCTTTCCGATATGCGCGGGCTTTCCGTAATAAGTATGCACCGTGCAGTTATCCTGAACATTGGAGTTTTCTCCAACAAAAATCGGGGCCATATCCCCTCTGAGCACCGCACCATACCAGATGCTGGCCCCGTCCCGGATTTCAACATCCCCGACAATCACCGCAGTGGGGGCAATAAAGACATTCCGGCCGATACGGGGTTTTTTCTCACCCAAATCTATGATCATTACAAAGCCTTAAATGATTAGTTTATGAATATTCATTCGAAAACGTTACGACACAGGTTAACGGTAAATTGGTGTCCTATGCAATTGCCTGAACCTTTAAATTAAACACCTGGATTACTCATAAAACAAAGAAGTTCCAGAGTCAAAATAAATGATCGATCCCCTTCCCCTTTATGGACAAACCGAAACACTTGGAGTATGATGTCACTATCCATGGCCCTGCGGAAACGGGCCCCGCTTCACCATCAACCCATAAAAATGATGCCCATGAACGATTATTATCAGGTCCTGGGGGTTTCCAAAGATGCCCCCTCTCAGAAAATCAAGGCCGCTTATCGGGAGAAGGCTTTTTTGTATCATCCGGACCGCTGTAAAGATCCGGCCGGCGCGGATCAGATGAAGGCCGTCAACGAGGCGTATGCTGTTCTGTCTGACCTCCAGAAACGGAAAGAATACGATTTGATGCAGCAGCAGTATGGTGATGGCGCTTATGGTCATTTCCGCAAATCCTATTCGGAACAGGATATTTTCAAGGGATCCGATATCCAGCAGATTTTTGAAGAAATGGCCAGGGGATTCGGCATTCGGGGATTTGATGCCATTTTCAAGGAATACTACGGCCAGAACTATAAAACATTTGAACTCAAACGGCCCGGGCTGAATATCCAGGGCTTTTTTTTCAGTGGAGTCCGCGAAATGCCTTTGCTAAACAAACAATCCATCAAAGAAAAAATTGGGAACATCTCCCAGCAATTGCTTCAGAAAGCAACCACCGGCCGGCCTCAAAAAGGCGCCGACTATCACGACGTCATTCGCATCGATCCGTCTCTGGCGGATAATGGCGGCCCTTATGCTTACCACCTCCTGGCATACGGCAGAAAGCTTGTGGTTAAAATTCCTCCGGGAACGCGTGAAGGGCAGAAAATCCGGCTGGCGGGAATGGGGGAAGAAGGGAAAAACGGAATGCCTTCCGGAGATCTGTTTCTTAAAGTCACACTGCGAAAATCCCTGTTTGAAAGAATCAAGGCCATGCTGCCCCTAAAAAGCAAAAAAAGCTGAAACCGGAGCATTCATCCAGTGGATATTTATTACGTTGACGGCAAGTTTGTTCCGTCCAATGAAGCGGTGATTCCCGTAACCGATCTGGCCATTCTCCGGGGCCTGGGCGCATTTGATTTCATGCGAACCTATGCGGGCAAACCGTTTTGCCTGCGGGCGCACTTGGAACGACTTGAAGCCTCCACCCGGAAAATCGGGCTCCAATTCCCCTGGACGATGGATGCACTGACTCAGCTCGTAATGGAAACGCTCAGCCGCAATTCCCACAAAGAATCCAATGTCCGGATTATCATTACCGGCGG
>JAPLJE010000240.1 GCA_026388755.1 Deltaproteobacteria bacterium
CTCCCGCAGCAAGCTCAAAAACATCCGATAGCTCTGATTCATAACACGCGCAATACCTCTGGTATATTTCGAAATTTATCATGAAGGGAGGTGGCCATATCCTGCTGATACGCTTCTGAAATATATGATATATTGTTTTCAGTTTTTTTAATGAAATTTTTTATACTAATGGAATTAAAAGGAGAATTAAACCATGAAACTCAGACCCTTACAGGATCGCATTGTTGTTAAACGCGTTGCAGAAGAAACCACGACCAAAGGCGGCATTATCATTCCTGATACAGCCAAGGAAAAACCCGCGGAAGGCAAAGTCGTTGCAGTTGGAAATGGCAAAGTGGCAGACGACGGCAAACGGATTGCCCTTGAGATCAAAACCGGAGACCGCATTCTTTTTGGCAAATATTCCGGATCAGAAGTAAAGATTGATGGTGAAGAATTCCTGATCATGCGGGAAGATGACGTCCTTGGCGTAATTGAATAATAACGGATTGATGTTTACTGATATGGAGGAATGAATAATGTCGAAGATCATTAAATACGATATGAAAGCCCGTGAGGCCATGCTGAATGGTGTCAGAGCTCTTGCAGATGCAGTTGTGGTAACCCTTGGCCCCAAAGGCCGCAATGTGGTTATCGACAAGTCCTGGGGATCCCCCACCGTAACCAAAGATGGTGTTACGGTTGCCAAAGAAATCGAACTGGCTGACAAATTCGAAAACATGGGCGCTCAGATGGTCAAGGAAGTGGCCAGCAAGACCAGCGATATGGCCGGTGACGGCACCACGACAGCAACCGTTCTTGCCCGCTCGATTTACGAAGAAGGTCAGAAACTGGTTGCCGCCGGGAACAACCCGATGGCCATTAAACGCGGCATCGACAAGGCCATTGAAGTTGCGGTCAAAGAACTGCACAAGATGAGCAAACCCACCAAAGACAAACGCGAAATCGCCCAGGTCGGTACCATCTCCGCCAATAACGACGAAACCATCGGCAACATCATTTCAGAAGCCATGGAAAAAGTCGGAAAAGAAGGCGTTATCACTGTTGAAGAAGCCAAGGGAATGGAAACCACCCTGGAAGTCGTCGAGGGCATGCAGTTTGACCGCGGCTACCTTTCACCTTATTTTGTCACCGATCCCGAAAAAATGGTCGCCTCTCTGGATGATCCGTTTATTCTGATCAACGAGAAAAAGGTCAGCAGCATGAAAGACCTTCTGCCCATCTTGGAGCAGGTCGCCAAAATGGGAAAACCCCTTGTGATTATCGCCGAAGATGTTGACGGCGAAGCCCTCGCCACCCTGGTGGTCAACAAGCTCCGTGGCACCCTGCAGGTTGCGGCTGTGAAAGCTCCGGGCTTTGGCGACCGCAGAAAAGCCATGCTCGAAGACATCGCCATTTTGACCGGCGGCCAGGTCGTCTCTGAAGATCTGGGCATCAAGTTGGAGAACCTGACCCTTTCGGATCTGGGAAAAGCCAAACGGATCAGCATCGACAAAGACAACTCCACCATCGTGGACGGCGCCGGTTCCAGATCTGCTCTCGAAGGCCGCGTCAAACAGATCCGCGCTCAGATTGATGAAACCACTTCCGATTATGATCGTGAAAAACTTCAGGAACGCCTTGCCAAGCTGATCGGCGGCGTTGCGGTCATCAATGTCGGTGCAGCCACCGAAATCGAAATGAAAGACAAAAAAGCCAGAGTTGAAGACGCTCTGAACGCCACCCGCGCAGCAGTTGAGGAAGGCATTGTTCCCGGCGGCGGCGTTGCCCTGGTTCGCTGCCTGGATGCCCTGGAGAAAATGAAACTGAAAGGCGAGCAGAAACTTGGTGTCAAGGTGGTTATGCGCGCCATGGAAGAACCCCTGCGCCAGATCGCCAACAATGCCGGATACGAAGGCTCTGTGGTCATTGACAAAGTCAAGGCCGGCGAAGGTGCGTTTGGATTTAACGCCGAAACCAATGTCTACGAAGACATGATTGCCGCGGGCGTCATTGATCCGACCAAAGTCACCCGCTTTGCTCTTCAGAACGCCGGCAGCGTCGCTTCCCTGATGCTGACCACCGAGGCCATGATTGCCGACAAACCCGAAGAAAAGGCTGATCCGATGCACGGCGGTGGCGGTGGCGGCGGCATGGGCGGCATGGGTGGAATGGGCGGAATGGGCGGAATGATGTAATCCGTAGCTCATTGAAATTATTTCTCATCAAATGCCTCCATGGATCGTTCATGGAGGCATTTTTTTATCGATTTCATTCTTGACATTGACTGCCATTAAAAATATAAATAAAGTTTATGTTTTGAATTCGCAGGGCCTTTACACAATAAAGTGATTTTGGCCTTACGGTCATAAGCAACACATGAAAGTCGGCCATATCCCGACAATAAAAATTGAATATCGAACAAGGAATGTCGATGAAGAAGTTCTCCATCGACATTCCTTGTTCGATATTTTGCGCTTTACAGTATTAATTATTTATGATTTTCAACTCTTTTTTTACGGATTTTCCACGTATGGATATTCTTTTAAAGGGCATTGTCATCATTTCCGGAAATTATGGCAGCGGAAAAACAGAAGTTGCCATTAACCTTGCGGTGTATCGAAAAAATCAGGGAATGGATGTTCGCGTGGCGGATCTGGATATTGTCAATCCCTATTTCAGGACCCGGGAAGCTCGAAAACAACTGGCTGAACTCGGAATCGAAGTGGTTCTCCCCCCGGAACAGTACATGCAGGCAGATCTGCCCATTTTAAGCCGTTCCGTCAGCGGTTTGATTCGACATCCGGCCGAGCTGACGATACTAGATGTCGGCGGAAACAATGTCGGCGCGATGGTTCTGGCAGCCCTGGCAGACGCATTTCAGGTTGCACCCTATACCATGCTTCAGGTGGTCAACCCGTTTCGACCCCTCACCCAGA
Source organism: Deltaproteobacteria bacterium (assembly GCA_026388755.1). Classification (GTDB taxonomy): domain Bacteria; phylum Desulfobacterota; class Desulfobacteria; order Desulfobacterales; family Desulfatirhabdiaceae; genus RAAP-1. Next base: position 2,919 of record JAPLJE010000240.1, read on the forward strand.
CCCTTGAAGGGGTGCTGAAGATGAAACTGGAAATCGAAAAAGCATCCAGACTGGTCATCAGCGGCTGGATTGGAAATGCCAACCTTATCGATGAAAGCACGACGGAATCCATACTTTCCGGATATGCATTCATGCAGAGGCTTGCCGAATCCACAGGGCTGCCCCTGGCGTTCATTACGGCTCCGGCCTTTATTCTGTCCGAATTGAAGACCGAACAATTTTCATGTCCAATACTCCCCATCAAACGGCAACTGGTTCCGCCTTGGAAGCAGGCTGTCCGGCTAAAGGAATGAATATCAGTCTGATCAGGTTGTTACGAATTATATAAAAAGAGGAATCATTGGCTATGGCCTATCAACATCAAATTGACGTGGATCGTTGTAAGGGATGCGGTTTATGTGTGGCCGTATGCCCAAAAAAAGTACTCGATATAGCCGGCGAAGTGAATGCCAAAGGCTACTTCCCAGCCTATCAGGCCAGGCCTGAAGACTGCGTCTATTGTTCAACCTGCTGCATTATGTGTCCGGATGTGGCCATGTCCATAACGGAAACACCTTAACCCTGCAGCCTTGCAGATATTATGGAGGATTCCATGAGCAAAGTTCTCATGAAAGGAAATGAAGCGATCGGGGAAGCCGCCATTCGGGCAGGTTGCCTCAATTATTTTGCCTATCCCATCACCCCTCAGTCCGAAGTGGCCGAATATCTGGCTCGCCGGATGCCGGAGGTCGGCGGCGTTTTTTTACAGGGTGAAAGTGAGGTGGCTGTCGGATATATGATTTTTGGAGCCTCTGCCTGCGGCGCCCGGGTGATGACCACCTCATCCAGCCCCGGTATCAGCCTCATGAGCGAGGCCATCAGTTATATTGCCAGCGGCCAGTGCCCGGCCGTCTTTGTCAACATCATGCGCGGCGGTCCGGGTCTTGGAGGCATTCTGCCTTCCCAGGGCGATTATTTTCAGGCCACCAAAGGCGGCGGACACGGGGATTACCGGCTTCTGGTCTTTGCCCCTGCCAGCGTTCAGGAAGCCGTCGACATGGTAATGATGGCCTTTCCCCTGGCTGAAAAATACCGCAACCCGGTCATGATCATGGGCGACGGCCTGATTGGGCAGATGATGGAGCCGGTTGTTTTTCCGGATCATCTCAAGACCCAGCAGCTGAACACGGACAGCTGGGCAACCAGCGGCATGGATACCCGAAACAGCAGCACGCGAAATCTTGTAAAAACCCTTTATCTGGATCCGGTCCAGCTTAACGCCCATAACCTATGGTTGAAATCCAAATATGACCGGATGAAAATAGAAGAAATCCGCTTTGAGCCCTATAACATCGAATCGGATTACCAGGTGCTGATTGTCAGCTATGGCACGATGAGCCGGGTATGTCGAACCGCCATTGACAATTTAAAGACCAAAGGCGTCGAAATCGCCATGATCCGTCCGCAAACCCTTTTTCCCTTTCCGGAGATGGCCATTCGCGAAGCTGCTGCCAAAGAATGCTGCAAGACGGTGATCAGCATCGAAATGAGCATGGGTCAGATGGTTGAAGATGTCGAGCGCAGCGTTCAGGGCAAAAAGCCGGTTGAATGGTATGGAAAATGCGGGGGGGAAGTCCCAACGCCCGAGGAAATCATGGAAGTGGTTCAATCATATATAACGCCTCAACGAAAGGAGCAGAACTAATGGGAAAGACCTTTCACAAACCCGAAGCCCTTTCAAGTCAGCAGACCCATTACTGTCCGGGATGCACTCACGGAGTGATTCACCGGCTGATAGCGGAAGCGATTGATGAACTGGGAATCCGCGGCCGTACCGTCGGCATCGCTCCCGTGGGATGCGCGGTTTTGGCCTATAATTATTTTACATGTGATTTTCAGGAAGCTGCTCACGGCAGGGCTCCCGCAATGGCCACCGGCATCAAGCGGGTCAGGCCCGATCTGATGGTGTTTACATATCAGGGGGACGGCGACCTGGCCAGCATCGGCATGGGAGAAATCATTCACGCCGCCAACCGGGGTGAAAAATTCACCACCATTTTTGTCAATAATGCGGTTTATGGCATGACCGGCGGCCAGATGGCGCCAACCACCATGCCCAATCAGCGCACCACCACATCTCCTTTTGGCAGAGATGTTGCGGACGTTGGCATGCCGATCAAGGTGGCTGAGTTGCTGGCGGCTCTGCAGACACCGGCGTACATCACCCGGCAAACCGTCATCCGGCCCAAATATATCGTGAAAGCCAAAAAAGCCATACGCAGGGCCTTCGAATATCAAATGGCGGGAAAATGCTTCAGCCTGGTCGAAGTGGTCAGCACCTGCCCCACCAACTGGGGCATGACGCCCATGGAAGCAGTGAACTGGTCGGAGAATACCATGCTTCCCTATTATCCACTGGGCGATGTAAAAACACCCGAACCCATGAGCGGAGGGACAGATGCAAAGTGAAGTCATGTTTGCCGGTTTTGGCGGCCAGGGCATTTTATTAAGCGCCAAGATTTTAGCTCATGCCGCCATGGAACAGGGGTTTGAAGTCGTATGGATCCCTTCCTACGGTCCCGAAATGCGGGGAGGGACCGCTTACTGCATGGTCGTCATCAGCGATCGGCCCATCGGATCCCCCATCATTCGTAACCCTACGCATCTTGTGGCCATGAACCGGCCCTCGCTGGAGAAATTTGCTCCCGTTGTAAAGCCAGGAGGCGTCATTTTGATCAACAGCTCC
>JAPLJE010000092.1 GCA_026388755.1 Deltaproteobacteria bacterium
CTATAATTGCCTTATTCAGGTCCTCAAAGGAGAGCATGTCGTGGTTGCCCACCACAAAGGTGACTTTAATGTTGGGATTACGGCAGACCGCCTGGAGGGCTGCCACTATTCCTGCATTATTTGAAGCGGCCAGGATGTCAGCAAAAGTTTGAGGAGAGTCTTTGACAGGCGAGACCCAGTCGTCAAGCAAATCCCCTAAAATCACCAATTCCGCCACATCGTCCCGGGCATTGACCTGATTAAGGAACTGGGCAAGATCGTCTGCGTGATCCACCAGCCAGGAATAATTGGCGTTCACATTCATGTGCAGGTCGCTAATAAATATTAGCCTGTTTCTCTGTGCAGCGTTGCAATCCTGTGCAGCCCAAAAGGCACCAAGAAAAATTATAATCGCAACCAAAGGGTAACATTTTATTTCTTTAAGCATATTCTATGTGCCTCCCTTTTAGGGAAAGATTCCTCGCCGTTTTGTATGGTTGACTTACCCGAAATAGCGAGGTACCGATATTGTTTTGCCTGTCGCAAGGACGCCTATCTGCGTGGAAGTTCTTTTCTCATGCATCTTGGAATTCGATATAGTCGCTCCGGGACCCAGACTAATAAGAAGTCTTTAACCAAAAGTTGTTGGTATCGTCTTCTTCCGGCATGAAAAAGTATTTCCCATCGGGAGTCACGACGTTGTCATAAGCCCCAGAGTGTATTGTCCAGCCCGGTCCGCCGATCCACCAATTGTTTTCACCGAAGGTCGAACCCTGGCCGATTGTGATGGGATATCCCGTACCGTTGATCGTGATCGTCCCCGTGATGGCGAAGTTCAGTTCGGACGGCCAGTTTGTGGAGCAATCCATTGTGCACGTAGCGACTGAGGCATGTGACCGGAACCAGTCCGCAACGCTACTCGATCCGTGGCGACCGGCCTTCACGTCGATCCCCCAGATCTGATCTGGTACGCCAGTAGAGACTCCGCCCCATGGCTGTCCACTTGTGATCGAGTGGTCTGCCTGCCCGTACGCGAGCGTAGGATTCCACATATAGGGGTTCAGAAACACCCAATTGTCATGTTCTGTTGTGTCGAGCGTCACATGCACCTGAACATAATCGTAATAAAGAGGTTCATCAATAATACCGTCAGGACTCGTATCCACGCCGAAATAGAATACATAGTCGCCATCTGGCAGTAATCCGTTATAAATTTCCACAGGGGACACGCTAATCAATGGATATTGGGCCAGCACATTGATTCCTGGAACCCATCCTGAAGGAGTTAGTGAAAAAGGCCCCATGGGGTGCTTGCAACAATCCACCAGTCAGCATTTTGACCAGACAAACTGCCCGGGTCCAGAGCAGCTGTAACTGACACAGGTGTGTTATCGGTTATGTCAAGTGACTGACTGGAGTTATTCGCCAGAATAGAAGCTGCATTAGAGTCAAATACATTATAAGCTCCCGTGTCACCGCTATAACTGGTTATCCTTACATGGCTGTCGTTGATATCCACTACACTGAAGTAATAGGTATTGGCTGTTTGGGAAAAATGCCAGAAAGCCGGATTCACTGTGGGGGTAGCGGTGCTCACAGGGGCGCCGCAGGTGCCGGTGATAAGCTGAACGACATTGTTCTTCCAAGGAAGAGTCGGCGGGGAGGTCTGGGGGTTGGGGAGGATGCTGCTGTCAATGGTCTTCCGGGAATATAGATGCGTATGCCCGCAAGCATAGATGTCAAATAGATTGTTGTCCAGGAAAGCCCACAGATTCGTAAGGGAAGGATCTGCACTGGATGGAGCTTCGGTGGGGTCACTCCCTGTGGTATAGTAATATGGCGTATGAATGAAAAGAAATTTATGGGTGGCCTTGGTCTGGGCCACCCGAGTCTCAAGCCAGGCTAATTGGGTGGAATCGATGGTGCCGCCCAGTTGAGTGGGGGAGACATCCGCGGTCAGATAATAAGGGTCCAATACGGCAAAGAAGGCGTCGCCTCCGGGGGATGTAAAGGAATATACCAGGTGCTCATAACCGGGCGGCCCGTTGCTGGGATTCTCCGTAAATACATTTTGGTATTGTTGCTGGTTTGCCAGAGAGGATCCTTCGTCAGATGTTCCACATCCATGGGCATAGAGTTCATGATTGCCAATTGCGGTATATAAGGCTATTCCCGCACTCGTCAGGGGCGCGAAGAGGTCTTTCCAGCTCTGGAAAGTATAAACGTTTTTGATACAGCCTCTGTAGGACATATCGCCCCCGAAGACCACAAATGCAGGTTGGGGAGATAACGCCTTGATTTGGGAGATGATGGCGTTTAACACGGGAGTGTTGACCGGCTCGTCGAGGGAGTCTCCACGGCTGTCGGCTAAAAAGACGAAACGCAATGTCTCACAAAAAGCCGGTACGGGTGAAAACACAACCGAGGTAATGGCCGCAACCAAACAGAGTACCAAAACAATTCGTTCGATTTTACAAATCATATTTTTCTCTCCTTTTGAAATCGTTTCAAAGATGCTACTGCGACATTCGAACCTGTCAACTACCCAAAATTATCTTCGAAAAATCAGCAATGTTGAAGCGATAAAGATAGCCCA
>JAPLJE010000122.1 GCA_026388755.1 Deltaproteobacteria bacterium
CCCACCCTTCAATGGCTGAGGAGATGTCTTCCCAACACCCGCACCATTTTAGGCCTTCGGGACATCATGGACGAGGCGGAAATTGTCCGAAGCGACTGGAAAAAAAAAGGCGTGTATCAAATTCTGGACGAGCTTTACAGCGAAATCTGGATCTATGGAAATCAGGATCTGTATGATCCCATCTGCGAGTATGACATGCCGGGTTCCGTCAGTTGCAAAATGCACTTTACCGGATACATTCCCCGAAAAATGCCGGGAAAGGAAGCAGTCGCCCGGATCAAGAAAAAATATGCCATCAAGGCCGATGAAAAGCTGGTTCTGGTAACCACCGGCGGTGGCGGAGACGGACATGCCGTCATGCATCATTTTCTGTCCATGCTGGAGGAGTCGCCCCACCATCTTCCCTTTAAAAGCATTCTGATCACCGGCCCTTTCATGCCCAAACACGAAAGGGAAGATATTTTTTCAAGGGCAAAACGCCTGGGAATTCGCACCTGGGAATTTTACCAGCGGATGGAGCACATCATGGCAGCCGCGGATCTGGTGGTGACCATGGGCGGATATAACACCATTTGTGAAATCCTCTCTCAGGGAACCATTTCACTGGTCATTCCCCGGGAAACCCCCCGGAAAGAGCAGTTGATCCGGGCCAAGGCCCTTCACGGTCAAAATCTATTGGATTTCATTCCCTGGAATTTAATGTCCACCCAAACCCTTCGAAGCCGTATCTTGAACCTTCTGGATCACCCGGAATCCTACCAGGAAGCCATCAACCGTTTTCAGTTGACCGGGCTGAAAGCCATGAGGGAGCGGCTCGACCTATTCAGGGCCTCAGACGATTGAGCCGGCCAGCTCCTGTGCTGGGGATGATCCTGAAGGGCTATCCCCGGATTTCTGAAACCTTTATTTCAAATGAAATCCTTCTTCTGGAAGAACAGGGACTGAGCCTGCATATTTTATCGATGCGCCAGCCCAGGGAAGCATTTTCCCACACCAGCGTCGGCCGGATAAAAGCGCGCGTGGATTATATTCCGGAAACCTTTTTGACCTCGCTTCCGGTCTTGCTGCCGCAGAACCTGCTGCTGGCGGCAAAGCAGCCCCGGTGTTTTGCCGCGGCATTGCGGATGGCTTTCCGGCGTTTTTTGCGCACGCGAAAATCCGCAACCTTCAAGCACTTGTTCCAGGCAGGTTATCTGGTCAACAAACTCCTGCCGGGCAGCCACATCACCCATTTTCATGCCCATTTTGCCCACTCCCCGACATCCGTCGCCTTTTTTGCCAGCCTGCTTTCCGGCATCCCATTCAGTTTCACCGCCCATGCCAAAGACATTTATACAACTGATCCGGCCCAGCTTCGTGAAAAAATGGCCCATGCCTCTTTTGTGGTCACCTGCACCGAATACAACCGGCGCTACCTGACCCGGATTTCGGGCCCAGCCGCACCTGATATTTTCCGCATCTATCACGGCATTGACATCGGCCTTTTTTACAGCCATCATACAGGGGCACTGCCTTTACCGCCTTACCGCATTCTGACCG
>JAPLJE010000222.1 GCA_026388755.1 Deltaproteobacteria bacterium
AAAAAAACCTACGGAGAAGATGTGGGTGCGTTTTCCATCAATGGGTATGCAGCCACTCAGGCGCTGCTGAACGCCATTCAGAAAGCCGGATCTACCGATTACGATGCCATTGTCAAGGCATTGCGGACCGATTATATGGATACGCCTCTTGGAAAAATCAAATTTGACGATCGTGGGGATGCTATCGGTGTGGGATTCTCGATTTATCAGGTCAAGGATGGAATGTTTGTTGAGTTGAAGAAATAATCATCAAAAATGCTGAATAAGTCAGGGGGCAGGTATGGCCGATACCTGCCCCCTATTTATTACCCATGTTTAGGTGAAGGGTTTTTGGCGCCGGTTGAACAGGGAGCAGGCTGAATATCAATGGAATATTTCTTTGAGCTTTTTCTGGGCGGTCTGACGCGTGGCAGCATTTATGCGCTGATCGCCCTTGGCTATACCATGGTCTATGGGATCATCGAACTCATTAATTTCGCCCATGGTGAAATCTACATGATCGGCGCTTTCACGGCGCTCATTGTGGCAAGCGTGCTGACAATCATGGGATTGAATCAATTTGCGATTCTGGTTCTGGCCTCGATTGCGGCTGCGGTGTATAGCGCTGCTTACGGGTATACGGTTGAAAAAATCGCCTATAAGCCCCTTCGCCTTGCCCCGCGTCTCTCGCCCCTTATCAGCGCCATCGGGATGTCCATTTTCCTTCAAAACTATGTTCTCCTTGCCCAGACATCGGATTTTCTGCCGTTTCCCAGTTTGATTCCTGAGTTTGAATTCTGGGAACCCTATTCCCACATCCTTCGATCCACTCAACTTGTCATTCTGCTTACAACCACGATTATCATGGTGTTACTGACGCTGTTGATCAAATTTACCAGAATCGGAAAAGCCATGCGGGCAACGGCCCAGGACCGCAGCATGGCCATGCTGGTCGGCGTCAATGTTAATCAGGTGATTTCCATGACATTTGTCATCGGGTCCTCCCTGGCAGCGGTTGGCGGCGTATTGATTGCATCCCACATCGGACAGATCAATTTTTTCATTGGCTTTATTGCGGGAATCAAGGCATTTACGGCGGCGGTTCTGGGAGGCGTCGGCAGCATTCCCGGCGCGGTGCTGGGCAGTCTGATTCTTGGCCTGACCGAGAGCTTTGCAACCGGTTATGTGTCCAGCGACTATGAAGATGTTTTTGCATTCGCGCTTTTGGTTTTAATCCTGATTTTCAGGCCTGCAGGCCTCCTGGGAAGATCAACCACACAAAAAGTTTAGGACCAAGGAATCAATGCGTTTTAATTTCTGCTTCAATCCCTGAATCACTTATCTTATCATAAATTATGCCAACTTTATCTGAAATTAAAAAATCGTTTCTGGTATCTCTCTGGTTCATGTTTCTGACCTTCCCGATCATGGTCATTCGGGTCAATACCACGGAAAAACTGGTGTTGTGGCGGTGGGAAAACATGTTTTATATCGGCATCGGAAGCTTTATGCTTTCTTTTGTCTGGCGGTATTTACTCTGGCGAAAAGAAATCGGAAAAAAAGATATCGAGTCCGGCAGCGCAGACGCTCCATCGTTTTTCCAGCGAATTCTTTCAAATCGCAGATACGCCATTCCGGCTTTTGTTGCCGGTATCGGTTTCGTAGTGATCTTTCCTTTTGTGATGGATACCTATCAGACCAATATCATGATCACGGCGCTCATGTACATCGTGCTGGGGCTGGGGCTGAATATCGTTGTCGGGCTTGCCGGCCTTCTGGACCTGGGATATGTCGCCTTTTATGCGGTCGGCGCTTACACCTATGGCCTTCTGAATCACCATTTCGGACTGGGGTTCTGGATTGTTCTGCCGATGGGTGCGGTGATGGGGGCTTTTTTCGGAATTCTTCTGGGCTTTACGGTATTGCGCCTGAGAGGTGATTACCTGACTATTGTCACTCTTGGTTTTGGTGAAATCATTCGTCTGATTCTGGAGAACTGGAACGAATTTTCATTCGGTCCCAGCGGCATTGCTCAGATTTCCAGGCCTTCCCTGTTCGGCATTCAGCTGTCTCTTTCCCATTCCATCATCTATTTATATTTTATAATGATTGGCATGGTCCTGTTTACCATTTTTGTTGTCAATCGGTTGCAGAATTCCCGAATCGGACGCGCATGGATCGCCTTAAGAGAGGACGAGGTGGCCTGTCAGGCCATGGGAGTCGACAAAACCCGGACCAAACTGACAGCTTTTGCCCTTGGCGCCACCTGGGCCGGAATGGTCGGGGTGATCTTTGCCGCAAAAACAACGTTTATCAATCCTGCCAGTTTCACCTTTCTGGAATCTGCGATGATACTGGCCATTGTCGTTCTGGGGGGAATGGGTTCCATTGTCGGCGTTGCCATTGCAGCCCTGGTCCTGATCCTTCTTCCCGAATACCTCAGGGCGTTTTCCGAATTCAGAATGCTGATCTTCGGGGCCATTATGGTCCTTATGATGGTTTTTCG
>JAPLJE010000398.1 GCA_026388755.1 Deltaproteobacteria bacterium
AGATTACCCACGCGATACTCACCCGTGCGCCACTTTACTCTCCCCTGCAAGCAGAGGATTTCTCGTACGACTTGCATGTGTTAAGCACGCCGCCAGCGTTCATTCTGAGCCAGGATCAAACTCTCCAATTAAACTTATTTAATGCCCGCTCTCGCAGACAAATTAACTGGGTTCCTTAAACTCACAAGCTGTCACTATCTAGTTTTCAAAGATCAAATCAGTCAATGCTTTTTTCCGATAAACCTCAGGAGAAGATTTGTCTCTTTCCCTGAATCTGGTCAATCAGCTTTATTTAGAAAATAATCTGACTTATAACTCTTCTAATAGAAATATTTTACTTTTTTGTCAATAAATATTTTTATATAATTTTTTCTATATAATCCATACAAACTAGGCTAGTTTATATGGATTATATAGGCATGTCAAGAAATATTATTAATGTCCCAAAAATCAAATTTTCATTTTTCATAGAGCAGTCAATATACGCGAAGATAGAAACAGTTCTATTTGAAATCCAAGCCCCAACTATCATCAAAAATTTATATTTCTATATTCACTGATAATTTCTGTCAATGAATATTTCTTTAATCATCTTGGAGAAACAGGCGGATCCGTGTCTTATTTCAATCTACATTTAATTTTGTGAAACCGTTTTTTTCCTGAACTGAGCAGAATCTCATCGTTGAGGATATCTTTATCCGAGATCTGGTAATTCAAATCCTCAATCCGCTTGCCGTTGATATAGGCGCCTCTCTGTTCTACCAGTCGCCTGGCTGCACCGCCAGACCCTGCCAGACCCACACTATGGATTAATTTGAAAATTGGAATTCCTTTTTTCAGTTCGCCTAAATCCATGAAAGAATGCGGCATGGACTGGTCGTCCACTTGCTTATCCTGCCTGGGAATGGCGCTTGTTGGCAAAATGGTATCAGGAATCCTTCTTGCGCCAAAAACGCCTGCAGATGCTCGATACGCTTTGATAGCTTCTTCAGGCCCATGGGCCAGTGATGTGGCTTCAAAGGCCAGGACCGACTTTGCATAGTTCAGATCCGCATTTTTCAACTGAGTTGTCTGCTGAATCTCTTCAATCGGCAAAAAAGTAAAAAGGGACAAAAACCGTGTCACGTCTCCATCATCAGTATTCACCCAGAATTGGTAATAATCATATGGAGTGGTTCTAACAGGGTCCAACCAGACCGCACCTTTGGCTGTTTTGCCCATTTTTGCACCCGTACTTGTGGTAATCAGCGGAAATGTAATCCCAAAAGCAGATTGCTGCCTGATTCGTCGAATCAGTTCAATGCCCGCGACAATATTCCCCCACTGATCACTACCGCCCATCTGAAGCCTACAGTCCATACGATCGAACAATTCCAAATAATCATATGCTTGAAGCAACATATAATTGAATTCAATAAAATTCAAACCATCTTCTGCTTCAAGGCGCATGCGATAGCTTTCCGATTTTATCATTCGGTTCACAGAAAAGTGTTTGCCAATATCCCGTAAAAATGGAATATATTTCAAGTCCGTCAGCCAGTCGGCGTTATTCACCAAAATCGCCCTCTCCGCATCGAAATCAAGATATTGAGCAAGCTGTTTTTTGATCCCTACAACATTTTCGTCAACCTGTTCTTTGGTCTGCAATTTGCGGGTTTCGGTCTTTCCGCTGGGGTCGCCGACCAAGCCGGTCCCACCCCCAACCAGAGCGATGGGCCTGTGCCCACATTTCTGCATATTGGATAGCGCCATGATGGGAATTAGACTGCCGACATGAAGGCTGGACGCTGTCGGATCAAAGCCGATATAGCAAGCGATCTTGCTGGTTTCCAAATAATCTCGAAGTTCAGAATCATGAGTGGTCTGTTCAATAAATCCGCGCTCTCTAAGAATATCCATCGCATTTTTCATAAACTATCAATCCTTCTAAGTAACAATCTTGGGGATCAGGCCGGAACCAGTTGAAGCCCCAGAGATTTTGCTTGGTTAATTATTCGTTTTTTCAAACGTATCTGGTGAATTTTTTCTTGTTCCGAAAAAAT
>JAPLJE010000827.1 GCA_026388755.1 Deltaproteobacteria bacterium
ATCCGTGCCTTGATGAAATATTCATGTGCCTTGATATTTCAGACGGGCTCAGACCCAGCATCTCGGAGAGGTTGCCCGTCGAAAGCGGTCTTTCCCGAAGGAGCAGCATGATCTGACTCATTGCCATTTTATTGGCGATCAATTCATTAAACAGTCCGTCAAACGCGTCACTGGTGAAAAAATTATGATACGCTTCTTTCGATTTTATAGGGATCCGCAATCGCTCCCTTTCCACCAGTCTGATGTAGGGGACCAGTTTTCTAGCGGCTTCAAGCTTGATCTTCAATCCCTTTACGTCCAAGCCTTCACCTTTGCCGAGCTGTCCCAACGCCTTTACCTTTCTGGTAAAATCATCGGCAACTTCTGCCAGAAGGTTTCCATCAGCGCCCGACATAAATTGTATCCTCAGCCTATCCGGGTTCAGGCCGATGTGTTCCATTATCTTCTTACATAGATACGTAACACTCAATGCATCATAATTTCCATGAGTGATGTAGTTGCATTCATCTAATTTGCAACCTCCGATAAACACGCCGTCCTGTCCATTCGAAAAGGCTCTGAGGATAAATTCCAGGTCTACTCTACCGGAACACATGACGCGAATCAGCCTGATTTCATTTGCATATTGCAGTCTGGAAACTCCAGCAAGGTCAGCAGCGCCATATGCTCACCAATGGCAGACAAAACCCAATATTCTTGGTTTAAATTCTAGACCCGTACTCATCCGTTCTTACCTCCTTTGTTAGTAATCCCGGCTTGTTCAATCGTAATCTTTTACACATCTCAAACCGCCGCATCGATTTGTTGCCGAATCTCTTCATCCGTCATCGCGGCATCAATCTGACTGCAGAGTTCTTCATTGTTAAAGTGCTTCAGAAAAATCGCATTGGTGGGGCATTTGGCGTTACAGAGGCCGTCTCCCTTGCAGAGGACGGGATTGACCCAGGCCTTTCTGCCATGTTCTGTTTCAATAAAATCTATCGCACAATACGTACAGGCCGTAATACATGCCCCGCACGATACACAATCGTTCTCTTTGACCTCGCAAACAGAACCCGAGGCAATGACCGTATCTTTTGACAGAAGCGTCATGACCCGGCCGGCAGCGCCATAGGCCTGGTTGATCGTTTCCGGTATATGCTTGGGATAGTGCGCTATGCCACACAGAAAAACGCCATCCGTGGCAAACTCGACCGGTTTTAATTTAACATGGGCTTCCTTGAAGAAGTCATCCGGGCTCAGCGTCACCTTGAACAATCCGGCAATTTTCCGGGTTGACTCGGAAGGGATCACCGCAGCGGCCAGCGAGAGAATATCGGCATCCAGTTCAAGCCGCTGACCTAAAATGGCATCCGGGACGGTTATTCTCAAAAAAGACTTGCCCCCCTCCTTGATGGCTGTCACCTGGGGTTTGTCTTCCGGCTCATAACGGATGAACTTGACATGTTTCTCGGATGCTTCCCGGTAAGCATCCTCTCTGAACCCGTATGTTCTCATATCCCGAAAGAGTATGTGGATATCTATCCCGGGATTGATCTCTTTTAGTTTTAAGGCGTTTTTGACGGCATGGCTGCAACATACCCTGCTGCAGTAATTTCTGTCCTCGTTTCTGCAGCCCACGCACTGGATCATCACCAGACTTTCGGCATGAATGACTTTTTCATCCCCCAGAGCGATTCTCTCTCCCAGCTCAAGGTGGGTGAAAACCCGGTCGTTTTCGCCATAAAGGTATTCGACGGGTTTATAAACATCCGCACCGATCGCAATGACGGATGCCCCATGTTTTATCTTTTCAACCCTGCCTTCAGTTTCCACCGTGGTGATGAAATTCCCCACATAACCGGAAACGTCCGTGATGACGGCTTCATGGGATACATGAATCAAGGGGTTCTTATAAACCGCGCGTATCATATCCTTTAAATAGGATTGAACATCCAAGCCTTCAAGGGTGGTGTGAATCCTTCGCGCCATTCCCCCCAGGACTTTATCCTTTTCCACCAGGTGAACCTCATGGCCCTGGCTGGCGATGGAGAGCGCGCAAGTCATGCCGGCAATACCGCCACCCACCACCAGGGCCGCCTTGTTCACCGGCAGATCAAATTCCCGCAATGGCTCCAAATGGCGGGTACGGGCTACCGACATCCGGATGAGATCCTTTGCCTTTTCAGTGGCCTCTTCCTTTTCTTTGGCGTGGACCCAGGAGCAATGTTCTCTGATATTGGCCATCTCACAGTAATATTGATTCAGCGCCGCTTCCCGGAGGGTGTCCCGGAATAACGGCTCCAGGGTTCTGGGGGAACAGGCGGCGATCACCACGCGATTGAGCCCTTTTTCCTTTGCCAGATCGGTTATTTGCTTGGCGGAATTTGTCGCGCATGAAAACAACTGTTCCTGAGCATAGACAACATTGGGCAAGGTCAAGGCATATTCGACCGCGGAAGGAACATTGACCACACTTGAGATATTGGCCCCGCAATGACACACAAAGACGCCTATCCTTGGCTCTTCCTTGGAAACATCCCTTTCCGGCGGATAGATTCTTTCCTTGGCCAGATTTCCACGCCGGTAGTCAAGCAGCTCGCCACACTGGGCTCCGGCCCCGCTGGCGGTAAAAACCGACTCCGGAATATCCGTAGGCCCCTGAAAGGCGCCGCTGACAAAAATCCCAGGGGCGCTGGTCTCTATCGGATTGGAAGAAATCACCTTACTGAATGCATGTGAATTGAGCGCGATTCCGAACTTATCCGCCAGTCCCTTATAATTAAGGGGTGGATTCAATCCAACGGACAGTACCACCATATCGAATTCTTCCGCCTTGACGCCATCGTC
>JAPLJE010000700.1 GCA_026388755.1 Deltaproteobacteria bacterium
CATTAAAAATGAACGGAACGCATCAAGTATAGTACTGATACCATACTTGATGCGTCCTGAGCCCTGTCCGTCAAATTGGGTTAGCTAAAAGCCGTAACAATCTGGCGGACCCGATTCTCGAACAGATCTCTCGTTTCTGAATCATTTCCTTCTGCAGTTTGAATACAACAGCTTTTACTTCCTTTGATTGATTGTCATCCAAGCCCAGTTTGTTGATGATATGCATTACATGGGTTCCACCCCACATTCCCATATCTTTACCCTTACCGCCGCCCATTTGAGCATTAGCACTGGCTACTATCAATCCTGAAATAAAACATGCTGCAATAAGCAGAAATCCATTTTTTTTCATTGTGATACTCCCTGTTTTCAGTTTAAAAATGTTATTTACCGATAGCCATAATTCTGGGAAATGTACGCAGTCGGGATGCCTGTTCAGCCATACTGCGATTTTGTAGTAAAATAAGACATTCGTAGATAATTTGGTTGAAGCCCACCTGTGATAATATGGGAAAGTTATAATCATCCGGATATCAATTATTCAATCTTGGGCTTCAGTTTGCCTGCAATTACTACACGTCCATCTTTTAGATAAACCTGAAGCAATGAAAACCGTTGACTTCCATTCTATCTCCTTCCAATGTTATTGATGTTACTTCCGTTTTTTACATGAGCACAAAAGCCGGCATGTTGCTCTTGATAGTTTAGTCGCATCTGGAGGGCAAAAGGTTACATCGAGAACAAAATCAGCAGCGGAGTTCGGAACGCTGAGGCAAAGAGATGGCCTAAAAAAGCTGGAGTCTGTTTATCAAGGACAAGGAACCGACGAAGCCTTAGACGCAAGTCTCCGTGTTAAATCCATACTGATCCCGGCACCCGAGAGTGGTTGTCGTTCCCGTGTCTTCTCTGGAAGGCATTGCCCCCCCAAAAAACCCTGAAAGCGACCCGATACTTATCCAGTTTGTGATGCAAAAGGGTTTTGTCCGCATAAAACGGAAGGGTCAAATTGAGCGAAACCATCCGCCACACCGCCTGAATCAAATTCTCCATGCAAATTCTCCGAACTGCCCTGCCGGAATAGTGACTGCAATAAAAAGTCAGCTCTGCCCGGAATTTTTTCTCCCAGACATCGGCCGGAAAATGATCCCGTTCGCTTTTCCCTCCCCAGTGAAGCACCACCGCTTCCGGAATATATCCGATCGACCACCCTGCCTTTCTCAGCCTCAAGCACAGGTCCTGCTCTTCGCCGTACAGGAAAAAATCTTCGTTAAAGCCGCCGACGTTCTTGATGGCCATACGCCTTGCAATCATGCTGGCCCCCAGCACCCAGGCAATGTCCCCTTTGAGTCCAGCTATCTCTTTTTTGGCATGTTTCTGGCCGGGATACCGATTTTCGACGGAAGGCTGGGCAGATCCATCCGGGTTTACCAGGCGGTTTCCGGCAAGACCGATATCCGGGTGCCTCTCCAAATGGGAAATCATGGCAGCAAGCGCACCCTTTCGAACTTCCGCATCAGGATTTAGAAAATAGAGGTACCGGCCCTTGCTGACAGTTTCCACGCTCAAATCCTTTGAAGCATTATCCACAACGATGATTTCGGCGGAAATTCCCGAAATCTCCGCAAGGGATTCCAGGCAGCGGGCTATATAATCCCGGGTATTATAATTGACAATGATGATGGAAAGATCACAGGAATTGGACATGGCGTTCTTTATCTTTTCGTCTTTCAATGAACTCATAAAAAATAGGATGGCAAAGTAAAAAGTCCAAGATCAAGGCGAGCAAATCCTGAGGAGTGAGGCGTACGACCAGTAGGCCGCAACGACGAAGGATGTAGCTCAATGCAAGCGCCGCACCCCAGGCTTTCGGGCAATGTCGCGCCATGAATGGTTTCTGTATAATATGCATCGTTTTTTCCTTGTTACAACGTTTGCCAAATCTATCTGCTGTACTGGCCTAACAACCCCATATTGGGCAGACCGCCCTGACATAACGTCTGCAATTGGATCAGGCTTTCAGCACTCACTCGCAAGGATCTTTATCGCCTGAACTTTCTTTGTGACTGA
>JAPLJE010000490.1 GCA_026388755.1 Deltaproteobacteria bacterium
CATCCACCAGAAACTTATATTCATACCGCCCGATTTCCATCATCAGGATTTTTTCCCACACGCCTTTTTTGTTTTTCTTCATGGGGTGAGATGTCTGACTCCAATTGTTAAAGTCACCCACCAGGGCAACCTGGGCGGATTTATCGGCGTTCAGCGAAAAAGTGATTCTTCGTTTTTTGCTTTTTTCCTTTGATGGCGCCATCATTGGCCTCCTTTTGTTTGATATAACTGAAAGCGATACATGAGACTTAATCTGAAATTGAATGAAGGAAGTAAAATCTGAATGTGAATGGAAATCGATACAGTAAAAAATCTGTATCTTACTAAAATGAAATTGAAAACTTGTCAATGAGAATGATGATCTGACAATTGACTTTTAGTATCATCTCATATACACAAGTCAACAGGCCA
Organism: Deltaproteobacteria bacterium; assembly: GCA_026388755.1. Classification (GTDB taxonomy): domain Bacteria; phylum Desulfobacterota; class Desulfobacteria; order Desulfobacterales; family Desulfatirhabdiaceae; genus RAAP-1. The sequence continues at coordinate 412 of JAPLJE010000490.1, forward strand.
TGATCCCTGCTTCTGACTGCAAAATGCAATCATGGCGGTTGATAGCTGCTCACTATTCAGATGGCCCTGACTCCAATATATACCCCAACGAAGGATAGCGCCGCCTTGATGCTGGAAGAAATCATTTCATATGCCCATAACCTTGAGCGGGTTCTGGATAATCTCAAGGAAGGGATCATTGCTCACGACACCAGCCGCCGCATTTTTTATTTCAATCAAGAGGCTGAAAGAATAACCGGTTTTTCCAAGGAAGATGTCCTGGGTAAAGACTGTCATTTGGCTTTTGGAAAGCCGTTTTGCGGCAGCCGCTGTCATTTTTGCGTTGATCAGCCGGTGCTTGACGACAAGGAAGAATGCATTACGCATATCCAGACCCGTCAGGGGGAATTCCGGCGCATCGAGATGCGTGTTACGGCAATGGCGGATAACCAGGGTGCCCTTCTGGGGGTTCTGGCCGCGTTTAGGGATGTTACGGGTCTTTTAAATCTCCAGCTGAAGGCCGAGAAATCCCAGGGGTTTGCCGATATCATCGGCCAGGATGTCAAGATGCTGGAAATTTTTCATCAGATTCGAAACATCGCCGGCTATGATTACCCGGTTCATATTTCAGGTGAGACCGGCACGGGAAAAGAGCTGGTTGCCGCCGCCCTTCACAATGAAAGCCCGAGATGTCTTGGACCCTTTGTGCCCATTAACTGCGGGGCTCTTCCCGAGGGTCTGATCGAGAGTGAGCTCTTCGGGCATGTGAAAGGCGCCTTTACCGGTGCGATACGGGATAAAAAAGGGCGCTTTGAGCTGGCTGACGGCGGAACGGTATTTCTGGATGAAGTGGCGGAACTGACAAAACCGGTTCAGGTGAAGCTGCTGCGATTTCTTCAGGAAGGCGAATTCGAGCGGGTCGGCGGGGAAAAAACGATTTCGGTGAACGTCAAGGTCACCAGCGCTACCAATAAAGATCTCAAGAATGAAGTTCGGTTGAACCGTTTCCGGGATGACCTGTATTACCGCCTCAATGTGATTCCCATCCACCTGCCGCCGCTTCGGGAGCGAAAAAACGACATTCCCCTACTAATCGAACATTTTTTGCAGGAAGCCGCCAGACGCAATGGCCAGAAACCGCGACGGATTTCCATCGAGGCCCTGTCCCAGATGACAGCCTATCGCTGGCCTGGCAATGTACGGGAACTTCAGAATGCCATTCAGTATGCGGTTGTGAAAAGCCAGGGGAACATCATTCTGCCAATAGATATTCCACTTGAAATTCAGTCCGTGACCCGGCCGGTTAAACCGAAGAATCATTCAGGAAAGCTCAATGATTATCTGGTGAAATCCGCGCTCGAGCGTAGCGGCGAGAACAAGGCCAAAGCCGCAAAGCTGTTGGGGGTGGGGAGGGCGACGCTGTACCGGTATTTGAAAAATATGAATGGGTAATGAGTTAGGATACGACAGTGCAAAGCGTGAAACCTGAGCCATGATTATTGGCCTTAAGGCAGAGAGAAAGAACGCTGGAGCGTAACGAAAGGCGGGTCAGATGATAGGGGCGACCGGGCGATCGCCCCTATCATAAGGGTATAACACGGGGGGAGTTATGCTGCGGCTTCCATGGCTCTGCGGTCCGCCATATCCATCAGGACGCGTTCGCGGGATTTATCCAGGCCTAAAGCCTTTCTTTTCTTGTCGATATGGGCGATCATCATACGGGCCATTTCATAGGGGTCCGGAGAAAATCCCCATTTGCCCATGCCCATTTCTTCCAGTTCTTCAAATAAATGCTTGTGAAAACGGGTGCCCTCAACAATCGGAAAGGTGACGCCAAGAACCGTGAAAACGCCAGAGGCCACAAAATACTGGCCGATGGCAATGGCTTTTTCGCTCATCCATTCCGGAGCCGCGCCGGCAACCGGAAGGCCGGCAATGGTATCTCCCAGGCCGCCTTCTTTGACCATCTGGGATGCGGCCACCAGAATGCGGCTGTTGTCCACGCCGGCACCCAGACCCAGGACCGGCGGCATGCCGACGGTTTCA
>JAPLJE010000469.1 GCA_026388755.1 Deltaproteobacteria bacterium
ATGACACTTGACCGAATGGTACTGGCGTTTGCCGGAAGTTTTATTCTGATCAGCCTGCTGCTGTCTCTGCTTCACAGCCATTACTGGCTGTGGTTTACTGCCTTTGTGGGCGCCAACCTGCTGCAATCTTCCTTTACCGGATTTTGCCCGCTGGCAAAAATTCTGAAATTCTTCGGGGTTAAAGAGGGAACGGCATTCGAATAGGCCTCTGTTTTTGAACGCCGACACCTCAACAGCGCGTAGTCTCCCGTCACTGAACATCAACGCAGCGTATCCCGTCCGGCCGCCATGCCGGCGAGATCACATGGCTGCTTTTTTCCTCAGTGTTCACAAGGCTGGCAAAGGTGACGGTGAAGTCACCGTAGCGGTTGTTGACGGCGTCCATGGCCCGAACCATGAGCGCCTTTCTGCGTTCCTGTGGAAAAAGAGGCAATTGCGCAGCCTGATGCTGCAGATTGGACAGCCGGACCCCGAGCAGCCGCACCGGCTGCTGAAGCTCGACCGTATTCAGGATATCGATGGCCGCCTTGTAGATGTCGTCGCTCTGGCTGATAGGACTTGCCAGGGTCTGCTGTTTGCCGAAGCTGGAATAAAAATCGGCATACCGGACATAGAGGCTGATGGTTTTGCCGGAAACGCCATAGCGCCTGGCCCGCCGGCCCACCATTTCGGAGAGCTGGAGCAGGTATTTGAGAATGTCCTGCCTCCGGGAAATGTCCTGCTGCAGGGTCATGGAATGCCCGACGGATTTAACCCTGTCCTGCTCGCCTGCCAGAACCACCGGACTGTCATCCATGCCCAGCCCCATCTCGTGCAGCCGCTGGCCGATGACGCCAAATTTTCTTTTCAAGACATCCACCGGAAACCGCCCCAGGTCCCTGCAAGTCTTAATTCCCAGAAGATTCAGGCGCCGTTCCGTGCGGGAGCCGATGCCGCAAAGATCCTTTATGGGCAGGGAATCCATGACCCGGGATACGTCATCCGAACAAATGACCGTAAGCCCATCCGGCTTTTTCATCTCACTGGCAAGCTTGGCAAGGAGCTTGTTGGGCGCGATGCCCACAGAGCAGGTCAGGCCGAAACTCTGCTTTATCCTGGCTTTCAGCAGGTACACAATGCGCTCCGGCGTGCCGAAAATTTTAAGGGAATGGGTGACATCGAGAAATGCTTCGTCGATGCTGAACACTTCCACCAACGGCGTGTAATCCAGCATCATGCCAAAAATCCGGGATGAAGTGTAGGTATATTTGCGGTTGTCTCCGACGACAAGGATGATCTGGGGACACTGGCGCCTTGCCTCCCAGATGGCCATGCCGGTCTTGACGCCGTATCTCCGAGCTTCGTAAGAGGCAGTCGTGATCACCGTTCTGCCGCCAGCACCAATGACTGCAATCGGTTTTCCCCGCAGAGCAGGATTGGCCTGCTGCTCAACACTGGCAAAAAAAGCGTTCATGTCGATATGCAGAATGATCCGCTCCTTCATGGCATTACTCCGTCTGCTGGGCGTTCAGGGTCCAGATCTGATCCAGGGGGCTGAAAACAAGCTCATACAGGGCATCGCCGTCCGTAACCGTATAATGCAGAAAATGGGTTTCGCCGATCTTGTCCCGCCAGTGATAGGTGGTTTCAACAACCCGGTACTGCCTGCGGTTCAACTCGAACCAGACGGGCCGGATGCGTTTTCCCGGCTCGTAGATAACGGCAATGCGGATGGGAACGCCTCTTGTCTCCATCTCAGTCATAGCTCCGTATGATTTTCAGAAGTTTTCCGACAATGACGGCTTCCGCATTGCTTTCCCGAATCAGAATGGGCTGCATGCGGTGGTTTTCAGGCTGAAGGCGGATGTGATCGCCTTCATTGTAGAAGCGTTTCAATGTCGCGGCATCGTCGATCAGCGCAACGACGATTTCCCCGTTTTCGGCGGTTGGCTGGGACCGGATCAGGGCCAGATCGCCGTCAAGAATGTGCGCCTCGATCATGCTCTCTCCCCTGACCTTCAGAAAGAAACAGCCATCGCCTTTCACCCATTCCGGGGAAATGGCGCAGTAGCCTTCGATATTTTCAACAGCCGGCTGGGGAAGTCCTGCGCTGACCGTTCCGACGATGGGAAGAGAAACCAGCGCTTCGGATCTTCCGGCTTTTCCGGTAAGGACAATGCCCCGGGAACTGCCTTGCCTTCGGCGCAGATAACCTTTTTTTTCGATGGCCTCAATATGGTGAAGCGCGGTCACGGTGCCACGGGTGCCGATATGGGTGGAAATTTCCCGAAGGGTCGGTGGCGCTCCGTTTACCTTGATGCTCCGGGTGATAAAATCCAGAACCTGCTGCTGGCGCTGAGTAAGATTCTCCATGTTTCCCCCGATATTATACCATTAGATATCTATGTCATTTGATAGCATACTGAAATCATCCTGTCAAGAAGGAAGGTGTCAGGATGGATCTTGAGAGAAATCCTGCCTTAGAATAGTCAACCCGGGGCCACGATCCCCTCAGTAAGGCATGGGCTCGATGCAGGCGGGATCGTCGTTTCGAGGACTGTTGACCCGGGTTGAAACCGGATAAAGGGTCAGAAGATCGGCGGGGTACGGCGGATACAGGAACTGAAGATGCTTGGGATCGCGCACATCCTGATTCAGCCAAAGACCATGGGTATCTGGATGCAAAATGACGGGCATCCGGTCGTGGATGGTTGCTATCAAAGGGTTTGCCGACGTTGTCAGGATCGAAAACGTCTCCAGGAAAGAGCCTTCAGGAGATTTCCAGACTTCCCAGATAGCGGCAAAACCCATGGGCCCGCCATCTGACAGGCGAATGTAATAAGGGATTTTACGGGAGCCTTCCGGTTTCCATTCATAAAAACCGGAAGCCGGAACAATGCATCGCCGGAACCGGACGGCATTTCGAAACGCCGGTTTGTCCGGAAGGCTTTCGCTGCAGGCATTGATCATCCGGCTGCCGACGGAAATGTCTTTTGCCCATGACGGAACAAGGCCCCAGCGAAGCAGATCAAGGCTTCGGGCGTTGCCCGTGCTTCGAACCACAACCGCCGCCTGCGTCGGAGCGATATTGTACCGGAGAACGAGACCGGGCAACTCCGGCAGGCCAAATATTTCAGCCAGGAGCTCAGCGGGAAAATGCGATGTGAATCTGCCGCACATGATGGTGACTAACAACATCCTTTTATCGAAACCAAACAGCCCGGTTCAGCAGCAGGCATGGTGTTGTTTTGGAAATCCGGGCCGGTTTCAGGCCAACAACCGTATTTGAACTTGATATTTTCATCAAATTGTTGGACTAATAAAATCATCATGGGCTTTATAAATGAAAACCCATAAAAATACAATCGCAGGGTATGTATTCGCTCGATAACGGGTTGGCCATAATCGAATTTGAAAGGAGACCACACGCATGATTTACTGTTTTAATGCCGCCGAAGTCTTTCAGCTCGCCCTTGAAATCAAGGAAAACGGCAGGGCCTTTTACGAACAGGCGCAAAACAAGATTCAGGACCCTGAAATCAAGAAACAGTTTGCGGCGCTTGCCCAGGAAGAGCTGGAGCACATGAATAAAATCAAACGCCTTAAAGCCAACTCGCCATGGGGCAGCGGGCCGTCAACGCCTGATCCGGAAAACGAGATGGAAGTCTATGTCAAGGCAACTGCAGACCAGCACGTTTATAAAACCTGCGGCGCATTAAGCGTACAGTTGGACAAGATCCAGGATGTCGCGGACGTCTTGAAACTGGCCCTGCAGTTCGAGAAAGACTCGGTTATTTTTTTCATGAGCATGCAGGAAGCCATCTGCGAAGGAAAGGATCGGGACGTCGTCGATATTCTGCTGAAGGAAGAGCTCATTCGTGTCAAACAGCTGTCCATGCAGATTCAAAGGATGGGATATTGCCGCTTATAGCCCGAAGCAGCCGGCGGCCGGAATACTCCTTTGTTCCGGATACAGCGCGGATGACCAGGCACCGGACATCATTTCCAAAGAATGCACCGGCTTTATTCAAAAGCCCTTCGGCTGAGCGCACTCTCGCAAAAAATCAAGGATATCCTTGGACAAATGGATACCGTGGGATATTTCTGTAAGAGGCTATCTCTCTATTGCATTGTGGATCCAGGGCTGCAAATCGGGCAGGACTGAAGCTGCAAAGGCTTTTCCAGACGGCAGGAATCCAGGAGTTCCTGGTTTTGCATGATATCCCGTGTGGGCCCGTCGGCTTCAACCCGGCCTTTCTTCAGGACAATGGTGCGGGAGCATAAGTCAAGCACCATATCCAGATCGTGGGTCGCCAGAATGATGGTGTGCTCGAAGGTCTTCAGAAGCTGGATGAGCTGTCTTCGGGCCTTGGGATCGAGGTTGGACGTTGGCTCATCCATCACCAGAATACTCGGGGACATGGAGAGCACCGTCGCAATGGCCACCGATCGTTTTTCTCCCCCCGAGAGCCTGTAGGGCGGACGGTCCTTCAAATGCAGCATGCCCACCGTGGACAGGGCCTGGACGACCCTTTCCTCAACATCCTCAAGCGGAAGTCCCAGATTCAGGGGACCAAAGGCAACGTCTTCGTGGACCGACGGCATGAAGAGCTGATCGTCCGGATCCTGAAAAACCATGCCGACTGTGCGCCGCACATGCTCCAGCGTTTTTCGGGTCAGGGGGAAATCGCCGATACGGACCGTTCCGGTTTCAGGAATGAGGCAGCCGTTCAGATGAAGTAAAATCGTGGATTTTCAGGCCCCGTTTGCCCCAACGATGGCAACGGTTTCCCCGTGGGTGATTCGAAATGAAACCCCATGCAGGGCGGCAGTGCCATCGGGATAGGTGTAATGCAAGTCTTTCATTTCAACAATATGGTGGCTCATCTGATCAGCCCCGTAACCCTGTCGCCCATCCACTGGGGAATATCAACCAGCCGCATCAGGACAAACAGCGCAGACCACCCCAGGAGAAAAGCGCCGTCACATCTGCCGAAGGTCAACTGTCGAATGACCCGGATTTCTCCATCAAACCCCCGGCAGCGCATGGATAGGTGAATGCGCTGAGCCCGGTCCAGTGCACGCAGCAGGAGCTGCCCGATCATGGAAGTAAAAACTTTGAACCCCATTCCCCTTCCCTCAAAGGCGCGAAGGGCCCTGGCCCGCACCATGCGCGATGCCTCATCGATCAGCACGAAAATATAACGATACAAAAAAAGGAGTTGCACGGCAAAGCTGTTGGGAGCGCCCATTTTTTCCAGGGACATGCAGATGGATGCAAAGCCGGTGCTGGCGATCAGCGCAAGAACAGCGCTGACCGTCAGCACAAAGCGAAGCATGATGGATGCAAAAGAAATCCAGCCCCCGGAAATGCTGACAGGTCCCAGATTCATCAGAATGGAACGGTCGATGAGGGGATTGAACATGCCGATGAAAACGGCAAAAGGCGCGGCCAGCAGAATTTTTTTAAGCAGATACACAAGCGGCAGGTCTCCAATGGCAATCAGGACGATGGGATAGAGGAAAAACGGAATCAGCCCCGTTATTTCGTATTTGTCAAAGGATACGACGCAGACGATAAAAAATGCGGTGGCAATCACTTTTGCACGGGGATCCAGCCGATGGATGGGGCTTTGCTGACAGGAAAGGCTGTCCAGGTAGCTGATATCCAGAAATGATGATGCAATTTTTGCCATTAACACCCGGTTATTGATAACTTCGTAAGAAATCCATCATCTTTGTCGATACCGTTTTTTCAAGGCAAAGCCGATGAACCCGGCCAGCCCCATGGCCATTGTCCCCCCAACCAGGCCGGATACGGAAGTCCCTGCGCTCACAGCCGGCCAGGGTTCTTTCATTTCCGGTGCTACCGATGCTTCATGCTCGCCAT
>JAPLJE010000269.1 GCA_026388755.1 Deltaproteobacteria bacterium
AGGGAACAGCGTTTATGCTGCTCCCTTTTTTTTTTTGCATGCAAGTCGCCTGCAAGCCTCAGGATATTGAAGGAGAAGCTTCATCAGGCGATTTTCCTTTCTACACCACGATGATGTTCTCGTCAAAAACCGTCAGTTGCTGCAAGCCGTTTGGCGTTACCAGCTGCGTATTTTCGATGCCGACAACACCTCTTTGCGGGAATATGAGTTTTGGCTCCAGAGCAATGACCATCCCTTCCTGAAGAAGCATCTTCTGGCCGGCGGCCAGAAACGGGTATTCATCCAGCTCCAGTCCCACGCCATGCCCTACAAAACGGATGCGCTGATCGCCCGTGCCCATGAAATTCTCTGAATATCCCGCTTCCGTAGCGAGTTCAATGGCCATTTCATAAATCCAGCCGGCCGATATTCCAGGTCTGGCTTCACGGATGATCGCAGCCTGAATGGACAGCATGGCCCCGTGGGCCTGAATCAGATCATCGGGAAGCTTGCCGATTGAATAGATTCGAGTATGATCCGAAAGATATCCCTTGTAAGCGAAAACATAGTCCACAAGTATTGGCTCATGGGGCTGGATGCGGCCAAATCCCGCTCCCTGCGCCACGGCAGTGCTGACACCTGCTCCGCCAGTGGGGGAAGCCAGATAACTGGGTATGGCTCCCGACGCACCGCTCATCAGATGTCCGTAAAACAGCTCACTTCCCCAAAGCCGCATTCTCACGATGCCCTGATGTCCCAGTTTCCGCGCATGCGCTTCGACCATTCCGGCCAGCTCGATTTCCGTCATGCCTTCTTTGATAATACTTTTGACATATTCGGCCACCTGATCGGATTTCAAGGCAGCTTCCCGGAGTATTTGAATTTCATAAGCGGATTTAACCGCGCGAATCTGGCGGATGAGATGAGAAATATCAATCATTCGGGTTTGATCAAAGAGGCTCTGGAAGTTCAGATAAGTCTGGGCCGGTATCACATCCAGTTCCAAACCCAGTGTTTTTGGAATGGCATGTCCCATGGATTTCAATAGCTCCGGTACCTGCCGGGGGCTGCTAAAGGAGATGATGTTTTGAATCGCAGATTCCGAACGGGCCCGCTCCAGGCTTTTGCGAACCATCAGCAGCGGATCTCCATCGGCGGGAATATAGAGCTGGGACTGCTGAATGGTTCCGGAAAAATAAAACAAGTCGGAATTCTGAACGATGATCGCGCCATCGATTCTGTTTGATAAAAGCAAGGACTGAAGCTGCCCGATTCGATGACGAATCTCAGTTCCAGGGGTAGCGTCTTCGAAAGCGGTATCAGGGGCCATGGTGTTCCTCTCAAACTGGTTCTCTGTGTAATTGAATGAAGCTGATGGTTGACATTTTATCAGAAAATAGTACCCTGTAAAATTCAATCTGATCGTACATTTACTTAAATATTATTATAAAGGATAATCCCTTATGGAAAAAGCAAAAAATGCCGAGGAATTTATTGCCGTTCAGAGATCGGCCATCGCGCAGAATCCCGAATGCGGCACCTCTCATTATAATCTGGCGGTGGCGATGCTGGGGCAGCGGAATTTTGAGGAGGCGGAAGAGGAACTGAGATGCGCCATTGAATGCAGCCCTGGCCTTGCTGAAGCCTATGTTCAACTTGGCGGCATCTATCTGAACCGGGGAGATCTGGATGGATGTCTGGCTTATAACCGGGAAGCTGTAAAGGCCAGGCCCGGTTTTTCAGAAGGATATGGTAATATCGGTTTTGTGGAACTTCAGCGGGGAAATATTGATGAAGCCATCACCGCCCTGGAAAGGGCCACGCATTTTAATTTCCGTTACCTTCAGGCATTTGCAACGCTTGCCAATGCCTATCTCATGAAGGGAATGATCGAAAAATGCATAGAAACCAATTTAAAGGCACTGAAGCTGGAACCGGATTTTGCCGTTGTTCATAATAATCTGGCCATCGCATCTGGCTATCGCCTACCTGGAAAGCGGGGACCACGCGCTGGCCATCGCACATTGCGACAAGGCCCTTGCGCTTGGATACGAAGTGGCTTCAGAGATCCGCAGTGAAATCGACCTGCTTCGCCCGAAAGCGTCCTGATGCAATCAGGGGGGATGATCGTGTCTTCTGAACTGGTTCCAGTGGCTTCTTTGTCTACGGCTTTCAGATATTTTCTTGCTTGCCCTTCAGAAGTCGTTGAAGAAGGCGGCAGCCTCTGGCGTTCCGTATTCCCACTGTCCCGAAATCCACAGAAAACCGGGGATGCCGAACCGGCCGGAATGGCGCTGACCTATGGAGACTATTTCGAGGCAGTTCGTCAGTTTCTTGAAAACCGGGAATTCAGGGTCGTCACATCCGCAATTCTTGAGGCCATGCAACAGCCTGTCACGGCTCGGGACATTAGCGCAATTGATATCTTTCTGGTAAAACACGGCCAGTTTTATCACCCTTCGCGAGTCGAAGTTCTGGCGATGGGACAGGTGTTTACGTTCGTTGTAAATGTTGCGCTTTCTTTTTCCGGAAAAAGCTGCATCGAGCGGGAATTTTATTTGCTGAATCGTTTGGGCCTGACGCCGTCCGACGCTTATCTTCCGAAGGCTTACGGTTATGGAGAGGTGATCCTGCCAAAAGGGCAGGAGGTGAAGCTTTTTCTTGGGGAATGGTTTGATGATTTCCATGAATTTCACATTTCCGAGGTCCCGAAGGATCAGCAGTATAAAATACGGGTATGGCATGCCAATCCGGCATCCCGATTTTTGACACCCGGTGAGACCCTGGAGCTGTACCGGCAAATCGCCATGATTTTAACCGGTTGTTATGATCCGGAATCCTTTGAACAGGTTTTTCCCTGGCATCATGCCGCAGGCGATTTCATAGTCAGATGTTCAAACGGTTCGCTGCAAATAAAGCTCATCACGGTGCGTCAGTATGGGGCGCTGCTTGAAAACCCGGATAAAGATGAAATCACGCTGCTGGAAGCCATGCTCTTTTTTCTGGTCAATCTATCCATTCGCACCCGCCTCGACAGACTGGACGGGGTCGGAGAGGTGGTATGGGCAGGGATGCCGGCGGTTGATGGAACGGTCCGGGGGTTTATGGACGGGCTTTCAGCAAAAGTCCCGCGCTGGGATTTGCGGTTCAAGAAATTCCTTGCCGCTGTTTCTCTTTTGGAGTTGAGAGAAATCTGCGAAGCGGTTGCGGATTCTTATCACCCGCTTGCGCCGGAGCTTCCGGTTGTTCGGGATCATTTGGCTGCCCATGCTGCCGAAGTGTTTGCATCGCTAAAGGCATTTTCAGTGTGAAATCCGCCATTGACCCCTGGTCGTTACCTTTTTCATTGACAAATATCAGATTTGATTTTATATCTTTTCCTTGATTAAAAATTTATCAGGGTGACATACCTTTTCAATATCTGCCAATCAACATGCATTTTGAAAGGAGGTGGCCTTCATCACCCGGTTCGGGCATCACCCGGTTCGGGTAAATTCAATTTTTGGTATCGGTAAAGGATTTTTTAATATTAATCATACTGGAGGTAAACGATGGCAAAACATGCAACCCCATTGTTGGACCAGCTTGAATCCGGCCCATGGCCGAGTTGGGTGTCCGACATTAAGCAGGAAGCTGAAACAAGAGCCAAAAATGTAAAAGGAATTGACTATCAGATTCCTGTAGATGTTTGCGATGATGTTTTGGGCTTGATGGAACTGACGTATGCGCAGAAAAGAACTCACTGGAAACACGGCGGCATCGTCGGCGTTTTCGGTTACGGCGGCGGCGTTATCGGAAGATACTGCGATCAGCCGCAGCAATTCCCCGGTGTTGCCCATTTCCACACGGTTCGCGTCAGTCAGCCGGCCGGCAAATACTATTCCACAAAATATTTGAAAGACATCTGTACCCTTTGGGAACTTCGCGGCAGCGGTCTGACCAATATGCACGGATCCACCGGTGATATCGTTTTTATCGGCACCACCACCCCGCAGCTTGAAGAAATTTTTTGGGAACTGACCCATAACCTGAATCAGGATCTTGGCGGATCCGGCTCCAACCTGCGGACCCCGTCGGACTGCATCGGTTCTTCCCGCTGCGAATATGCCTGCTATGATACCCAGTCTCTTTGCCATGCCATGACCCTGGATTATCAGGATGAGCTGCATCGACCCGCATTTCCGTATAAATTTAAATTCAAATTTGACGGCTGCCCCAACTGCTGCGTGGCTTCCATTGCCCGTTCAGACATGTCCTTTATCGGAACCTGGAAGGATGATATCCGCATCGACCAGAAAGCCGTTCAGGCCTATATCGGCGGCGAGCTCAAACCCAATGCAGGCGCTCATTCCGGCCGTGACTGGGGAAAATTCGACATTGCCAAGGAAGTACTGAACCTCTGCCCGACCAAATGCATGCGGATGGACGGCGCGAAACTGGTTATCGACAACAGGGAATGCACGCGCTGCATGCACTGCATCAACGCAATGCCAAGAGCCCTTCGCATCGGGCAGGAAACGGGTCTATCGATTCTGGTCGGCGCCAAGGCTCCGATTCTGGATGGCGCTCAGATGGGCTCTCTCCTGGTTCCCTTCATCAAGGTGGAAGAACCCTATGATGAAATCAAGGAAGTCATTGAAAGCGTCTGGGATTGGTGGATGGAAGAAGGAAAGAACCGCGAACGTTTGGGCGAGTTGATCAAACGTCAGGGCTTCCAGAAACTGCTTGAAGTCACCAATATCGAAGCCATGCCGCAGCATGTCCAGGAACCGCGTCACAATCCGTATATTTTCTGGAGAGAAGACGAGGTCGAGGGCGGTTTTGAGCGGGAAATCACTGAATTCAGAAAATACCATCAGAGATAGGGGGTAACAACAATGGCATTTATTTCATCAGGTTACAATCCTGACAAGCCGATGGAAAATAGAATAACGGATATTGGTCCACGGCATTTTGAAGAGTTCTACCCGCCGGTTATCAAGGCCAACAAGGGTAAATGGCTGTATCATGAAATTCTGGAACCCGGCGTTCTGGTTCATGTCTCCGAGACCGGCGATGAAGTTTATACGGTCAGGGTCGGTGGTGCACGCCTTATAAGCTGTACCCACATTCGCGAAATCTGCGAAATCGCCGACAAACACTGCGATGGTTACGTCCGGTTTACCACCCGTAACAACATCGAGTTCATGGTCGACAATAAGAACAAGGTAGCCGCCCTGAAGGCGGATCTGGAAAGCCGTAAATTCGCCGGTGGATCCTTCAAGTTTCCGGTCGGTGGAACCGGTGCAAGCATTACCAACATCGTTCATACCCAGGGATGGATTCACTGCCACACCCCGGCAACCGACGCTTCCGGCCCGGTCAAGGCAACGATGGACGTTCTGTTTGACGACTTCAAAACCATGAGAATGCCGGCACACCTGCGGGTTTCTCTGGCCTGCTGCCTGAATATGTGCGGCGCGGTTCACTGCTCGGATATCGCCATTCTGGGTTTTCACCGAAAACCGCCCATGCTGGACCACGAATATCTGGACAAAATGTGCGAAATTCCGCTGGCAATCGCTGCCTGTCCGACCGCCGCCATTCGTCCGTCAAAGGTCGAGTTGCCCGATGGTAAGACCGTCAACAGCGTTGCTGTAAAAAATGAACGCTGCATGTACTGCGGCAACTGCTACACCATGTGCCCGGCCATGCCGCTGGCCGATGCTGACGGCGATGGCATCGTTTTGATGGTGGGTGGTAAAGTCTCCAACCGCATCAGCCGGCCGACGTTTTCAAAAGTCGTTGTGGCCTTTATTCCCAACGAAACCCCAAGATGGCCGACCACGACATCAACGATTAAAAGGATCGTTGATGTGTATGCATCCAACGCCAACAAATATGAACGTCTTGGTGAATGGGCAGAACGGATTGGATGGGAAAGATTCTTTGAAAAATGCGAACTGCCGTTTACGCATCATCTCATCGATGACTTCCGTGATCCGGCTTATTACACCTGGCGTCATACGACACAGTTCAAGTTTTAATTAAGCTTTGGCTGTCTGAGGGGTTCGCCCCCTCAGACAGAACAGACTTCAATTGTCATAAAAGAGGCAAATAAATGGATAAAGAAGCTGGAAAAAAGGCTATTGTGGAATATTTGACGAAAAAATCAAAGTCAAAATCCAAATTTTATCTGAAGGATTTCTACGAAGTGATTCCTGAGGAAAAACCACGGGATGTGAAGAACCTGGTCAATGAAATGGTAAGAGATGGTACGCTGGAATACTGGTCAAGCGGTAGCACCACGATGATCGGTCTCAAAGGTACGGGAAAACAGGCTGCTGCTGAAGACGAAACATAAATTCCGCTCGTTACTGAAAACTATCCGTCAGTGAAATCTCCAGGAATGATCATCTCTGCCTTAAGGGGCGGATCGGGCAAAACAATCCTGTCTATCGGTGTTATCGGCGCATGGAAACAGCAAGGCAAAACCGTAATACCCTTCAAAAAAGGTCCGGATTACATTGATGCAGGCTGGCTTGCCCTTGCGGCCGGCCAGCCCTGTTACAATCTGGACTCCTTTCTTCTCAATCAGTCCCAGCTTCTAAAATCCTATATCCGTCATGCAACGCCATTGGGTATTTCCGTTGTGGAGGGCAACCGCGGCCTCTATGACGGGATCGACATGAAGGGATCAACCAGCACGGCAGAGCTCTCGAAGCTGCTGGGACTGCCGGTGGTTCTCTGCCTGGACTGCACCAAATCCACCCGCACCATGGCGGCGGTTTTGCTGGGATGCCTGCACTTTGACGCGGATGTTTCCATTCAAGGCGTTGTTTTGAATCGGGTCGCCGGCAGCCGTCACGAGCAAATCTTAAGAAGCAGCATCGAGCATCATTGCGGTATACCGGTTATCGGCGCGATTCCGGCGATGGACAGCCCATTTCCGGAACGCCACATGGGGCTGGTGCCGACGCCGGAGCATGAGTGGGCAGCCGGGTCCGTGAATGCCGTATCCGGTGTGGTGAAAGCATGCCTGGATCTGGACAGACTTGAGGCGATCGCCCATCAGGCGCTTCCCATAAAGGCGCCGGTATATCCCTCAATTGAACGAGCGGAACCGGTGAGCGTGGAAAAACCGCGAATCGGGATCATCAGGGATTCGGCTTTCCAGTTTTACTATCCGGAAAATATCGAGGCCCTGACCCTGGAAGGGGCTGAACTGGTTTTTCTGAGCCCGCTGGTGCAACAACATCTTCCGGATCTGGATGCCCTGTATATCGGCGGCGGCTTTCCGGAAACCCATGCTCGGATTCTGGCCGAAAATACCTGCTTCAGATCAGAGCTTAAGCATCTGGCCGAAGCAGGCCTTCCCATCTATGCCGAATGCGGAGGACTGATGTACCTGGGGAAAGAAATTGTTCTGGAGGATGCCGCCTATCCCATGGTTGGCGTATTGCCGGTTGTTTTCGGCTTGAGTCCAAAACCCAAAGGCCATGGTTATACGATCGTGACGGTGGATGGAAAAAATCCGTTTTATCCCGAGGGCATGGAAATCCGGGGACATGAATTCCATTATTCCTGGGTGGCGTCGTTTGAGGAAACAGCGGATTGCCGGCTCGTATTTTCCATGAAAAGAGGAACCGGCTTTTTAAATCACCGGGATGGCGTCTGCTATAAAAACATCCTGGCCACTTACACCCATATCCATGCTTCCGGAACCCCCGAGTGGGCCAGGGCGCTGGTTCAAAAAGCCGTCGAGTTCCGTAGTATGAAGGCGGCTTCGTAAAAAGTTCGCAGGCAAGGCGCGCAAATCCTGAGGAGTGAGGCGTACGAGTAGTACGCCGCAATGACGAAGGATGTAGCGCAACGCAGCCTCCGGACTTTTTACAAAGCCGTTACAGTATTACCAGCTTTTGAATGACTTTCACGATGGCTTCAGGCTCATCCATCACCTGAATGATGTCGATATCATCAGGTGAAATCATTTGCTCTTGTATCAGATGGGTTTTGATCCATTCGATCAGTCCTTTCCAGTAAGCTGTTCCGACCAGGATCACGGGAAAGGGCTTGATGCGATGCG
The DNA here is from genome assembly GCA_026388755.1 of Deltaproteobacteria bacterium. Taxonomy (GTDB): domain Bacteria; phylum Desulfobacterota; class Desulfobacteria; order Desulfobacterales; family Desulfatirhabdiaceae; genus RAAP-1. The sequence continues at coordinate 8,045 of JAPLJE010000269.1, forward strand.
TCTGAATCAGGGTGACGGCTTCAAAAAACTCATCCAAGGTGCCAAAACCCCCGGGAAAAATAATATAGGCCATGGCGTATTTGACAAACATCACCTTGCGGATAAAAAAATATTTGAATTCCTGGGTAATGTTGGCATAAACGTTGGGCTTTTGTTCATGGGGGAGAATGATATTGAGTCCGATGGATACGCCGCCGGCTTCGGCAGCCCCTTTGTTGGCGGCTTCCATGATCCCACCGCCTCCGCCGGTAATGACCGAGAAATGATGTTTTGCAAAGAGGCTGGCCAGGTGTTCGGCCTTTTGATATCGCGGGTCGTCCGGTTTGACCCGTGCAGAGCCGAAAAAACTGACGGCAGGACCGATATCATGAAGAGCCTCAACCCCGTCGACAAACTCTCCCATGATTTTAAACAGGCGCCAGGATTCCCCTAACTTGATATCGTCAATCAGAAATTGTTTTTCCATTTTATTTATTTCGAATTTTTGCCCACTCATCTTTTAAGGTAACGGTTCGATTGAATACCAGGGCTGATGCGCATGAATCCACCGTATCCACGCAAAAATAGCCAAGGCGTTCGAACTGATACCGGCTGCCAGGTGCGGCATTGGCAAGCCCTGGTTCGAGCCTGCAATCCGTGAGTTTTTTCAGGGAATCGGGATTGATAAATGCCTTGAAATCGGTGCCGTCCTTGGCGCTGTCCGGATCGGGACGGGTAAACAGATGGTCGTACAGGCGCACTTCAGCAGCAACGGCATGATCCGCGGAAACCCAGTGCAGGGTTGCCTTGACCTTTCTGCCGTCCGGGGCGCCGCCGCCACGGGTTTCCGGGTCATACGTGCAGTGCAGCTCCTGGATTTCCCCGGTTTCCTCATCTTTGACCACCCGCTCGCACTTGATATAAAAAGCGTAGCGAAGTCGGACTTCGCGTCCGGGGGCAAGGCGGTAGAATTTCTTGGGCGGATCTTCCATGAAATCATCGGTTTCGATGTAAAGCACCCTGGAAAACGGCAGGTTCCGGGAACCCATCTGCGGATTATCCGGATGATAGGGCGCATCCAGCCACTCCACCTGATCTTCGGGATAATTGTCGATAACGACGCGAAGGGGCTTCAGAACCGCCATGACTCGCGGGGCCCGTTCATTGAGATTCTCTCGAACGCAGTGTTCCAGCAATGCCGCATCCACGGTGCTGCCTCTTTTGGCAACCCCGATGCGTTCACAAAAATTCCGGATCGCCTCCGGCGGATAGCCCCTCCGTCGAATACCGGAAATCGACGGCATTCTCGGGTCGTTCCATCCGTTCACATATCCTTTTTCAACCAGCTCGATCATTTTGCGTTTGCTAAGGACGGCATAAGTCATGTTCAGCCGTGCAAATTCGATTTGCTGCGGATGGCAGGCTACATCCAATTCATCCAGTACCCAGTCGTACAGCGCCCGGTTGTTTTCAAATTCAAGGGTGCAGATCGAATGGGTGATCCCTTCAATGGAATCCGAAATACAGTGGGTAAAATCATACATGGGATAAATGCACCACTTGTCCGCGGTACGGTGATGGGAGGCATGGCGGATCCGGTAAATTGCGGGATCGCGCAGCACCACATTTGAAGAGGCCATGTCGATTTTGGCGCGCAGTACATGGGCGCCATCCGGAAATTCCCCGCTGCGCATCCGGGTGAACAGATCCAGATTATCTTCAACCGAACGGTTTCGGTAGGGACTGTCTTTGCCGGGCTCCGTTAGCGTGCCGCGGTACTGCCGGATGTCATCGGCGCTCAGGCTGCATACGTATGCCTTGCCTTTTTGGATGAGTTGAACCGCATAGCCGTAGAGTTGTTCAAAATAATCCGAAGCATAATACAGGCGGTTTTCCCAGTCAAACCCCAGCCAGCGGACATCTTCCTGGATGGATTCCACATATTCGATGTCTTCCTTGCTGGGATTGGTGTCGTCAAAGCGCAGGTTGCAGACGCCTCCGAATTCGGCGGCCAGCCCGAAATTCAGGCA
>JAPLJE010000639.1 GCA_026388755.1 Deltaproteobacteria bacterium
AAACAGGTAGCGATTCACAGCCGCTACTGGGAAAAGCTCCAGAGAATCGAGCTGCCCGGACACCGAAGCGAAGCTGACAAACATCGGTTGAAAAACCGGATCTCGGAAGAAGCTGCTATTTTGATGAGCATGGGCGAAGAGATGAAATCCTATCTTGAAAATCTGGCAACCACCCATCACAACATCAGAAAGGCCACGGCAAAACTGCTTTCCCTTAAACGGCAATACGGAACCCAAGCCCTTATCCAGGCCGTTTGTCATGCGGCTTCCTACAACGCTTACGGCCCGGAATACATCGAAAATATCCTGCGTCAGCAGCAAATGCCTCTGACATGCCATCCCCCTGTCAAGCTTCAAAACGAGGCCCTCAACCGCATTCGCATAGAAGCGCCGCTGCTGGCTGAATATGATGCCTTTGTGGTGCAAAGGAGACAAAAACATGACCGATCAGCTTAAAAATAACCTCTCAGCCCTGCACCTTAAAGCCATGGCTCAGCATCTGGATGCTGCTTTTTCGCAGTCGGAAGAAAAAAATCTCTCTTTTTCCGCAACCCTTTTACATCTGACAGAGCTGGAGCTGGAAAGAAGGTGGCAAAGCGCCGTTAAACTGCGATGGGAACAATCAAGACTGCCTGAAAAACTATCGATTGATCAGTTCGATTTTCATCACCATAAATCCAGAAAGGAGCAAAAAAACCGTATCCTCAATCTGTTAAATCTGGCGTTTGTCAAAGAGCGCATGGATGTGATCTTCATCGGCAACCCGGGAACCGGAAAAACCTTTCTGGCCAAATGCATCGGCCTTGCCGCCTGCAATGCCAATATCGAGGTTCTGGTTACCAGCGCCATGGACATGATCAACCAGCTCATCGCAGCCGAGGCTGACCATTCGCTACTGAAAAAACTCCACTTCTATTCATCCCCGGACTTGCTTGTCGTGGACGAAATTGGTTATCTGGCATTAGGAGACAGGGGCTCACATCTGTTCTTCCAGATCATCAGCACAAGACATCAAAAAGGTTCCACCCTCATCACAACGAACCTTGCCTTTGCTGACTGGGGAAAGATATTCGATTCCACAACCGTCGCCACTGCCATTGCCGACCGGCTCGTTCATCATTCGGAAGTCCTTATCATGGAGGGCCCCAGTTATCGAAGAAAAGATAAATAAATCCAAAACCCCACATCTCTGTCGTTAACGGGATAGTTGTAACCCTGATAATTATCCCGAATAACCTCCCGTTGCTTTTTTTCTTCCGGCAACAACACATATCTGCGCCCGTACTATCCCACAATGGCCACCTGGCATCCTTTCTCACCGGTCAAAATGGCTCCCTTTCTCACAGGCGCCGACATATCCGGCACTATGTCAATGATATGGTGACATCACCAAATATAAGTAGTTAAGGAGATTCGAGAAATGAATTTTGGACTTTCCAAGGAACATGACATGCTGCGAAAAGCGGTTCGGGAGTTCGCAGCCAAAAAAATAGCTCCCTTTGCCGATCAGTGGGATGCAGAGAATTACCTCCCGGTCAAGGAAGTCATCCAGCCCATGGGAGATCTGGGCTTTTTCGGGGCCGTCATTCCGGAAGAATACGGTGGGGAAAACATGGGATGGATGGCAGCGGTCATCATCACCGAAGAAATCGCCAGGGCATCCAGTTCCCTGCGGGTGCAGTACAACCTGCTGGGACTGGGATGCGCCTATCCCATCTATTGCTACGCAACCGAAGCCATCAAACAGAAATATGTTCCCAAGCTCTGCAGCGGCGAATATCTTGGCGGTTTTGCCATCACCGAGCCGGACGCGGGTTCGGACATTATGTCCATGAAAACCATTGCAGAGGACAAGGACGACCACTGGCTGCTAAATGGCTCCAAAACCTGGATATCGAACGCAAATCAGGCCGACATCGTGATCTGCTACTGCTATACCGATCCTTCCAAAAAAAGCAAGGGAATGTCCGCTCTGGTGATCGAGCTGAAGAATTTCAACGGCATCACCACAACAGATCTGGAAAAAATGGGCTCACATTCCTCGCCCACCGGAGAGATCTTTTTCAACAATACAAAGGTTCCCAAGGAAAATATTCTGGGGAAGCCCGGAGACGGGGCCAATATTGTCTTCAGCTCATTGAACAACACCCGCATTTCCGCCGCTGCCGGCGCCGTTGGATGCGCCCAGGCCTGCCTGGATATGGCCGTAAAATACTGCAACCAGAGAAAGCAGTTCGGAAAGCCGATCGGGGAATTCCAGATGAACCAGGACATGATCGCCCAGATGTCCACGGAAATCGAGGCAGCCCGCCTTCTGGTTTACAAGGGCGCCTGGCAGAAGGACCAGGGCCATCTGAACAACGGGCTGGAAGTGGCTCAGGCCAAATACATGGCCGGCGAAGTGGCCATGAAGTGCGCCAATTTCGCCATGCGGATCATGGGCGCATACGGCTATTCCACGGAATACCCGATTGCCCGCTATTACCGGGATATTCCCACATACGTGATCGTTGAAGGTTCCGCGAACATTTGCAAGCAAATCATCGCCATGGACCAGCTCGGATACCGCAAGGCCAGCCGGTAGAAATGTCGCAACAGACATAGAGCAGACAGGAGATGTGAAATCATAAAAAATTATTTCATTCAATCAAGAAACGCAGTATGACCAATTTGGAGGGATTAATGACAACCGGGGAAAAGATGGACAAAATGGGGTGGAAGGTGACGATAGCGATCGTCCTTGCCATGATTGTAGATGGACTTGACCTTCAGGTGCTGGCGCTTGCGATGCCAAGTTTCATGAAAGACTTGAACATATCCCCGGTCATGGCCGGTGCTCTCAGCACGTATACACTGATCGGCATGGGTTTGGGGGGAATCTTTGCGGGTTGGACATCGGATCGTGTAGGTCGCGTCCGTGTAACATGGTGGTCTATCCTGTTGTTCTCGGTATGTACAGGCATTATTGGCATATGCAATCACTATTGGCAGATTGCCGTCATGCGGTTCATATCCGGACTGGGGCTGGGTGCCGTTTATATGATCGGCAATCTTCTGGTTGCCGAGTATGTCCCGACGCGGATCCGGAATACGGTCCTCAGTATCGTCATGGCTGGCTGGTCCGTCGGTTATGTGTTTGCCGCTCTGATTTCTGGATATGTCATGCCCAAATGGGGTTGGCGGCCCATGTTCTTGATCGCGGTTCTACCGGGTTTCCTTTGCCTTTTCTTGATGCGCGGACTGACCGATCCACCCAGTTGGTTTGCGGCACGCGCGGCGGTTCGCAACAATCCAAAAAAGCAAAATGAGTTTGGAATCATCTGGAAAGATAAAAAGCTCCGATCGATCTTTTTGCTCTGGAGCTTTGCGTCACTGGGTCTTCAATACGGCTACTACGGGGCAAATACATGGCTTCCGAGCTATTTGGTCAAGGATCTTGGCGTCGATCTAAAAAGCATGGGCTGGTACCTTGCGACAACTTATGCCACCGGAATTTTTTTTAAATCGCTTGTCGGCTGGTTGGGGGATAAATTCGGGCGGCGGGTGATGTGGGTATTCACAGGAATCACGGTCGCGATATATATTCCTTTGGTCATGAATTTTGCCACGAAAACCAACGTTGCCTATCTTCTGCTGGTTTTCGGGGGACTCTACGGAGCACCTTATGCAATTTTTGCCACATATCTGAGCGAGAGTTTCCCCACATCTGTTCGCGGTACCGCCATGGCAACTTCTTATAATCTGGGCCGGGTAGGTTCGATTATTTCTCCGGTGCTGATTGGCTGGGCAGCCACCAATTACTCAATCGGCGCCGGAATTGCCACTTGTGGCGTCGCTTATCTGATGTGCGCTCTGCTCCCAGGAATTTTCATCAAGGAGAAAATGTATGATCCCAGAGCCGTTGCCACCGACTCGGTGGCAACGAGCGAAGCATCGTAGTTTCGTTTCATGCACGTGCATCCGCGAGGCTGCACATGCATGAAACTTTTCGAATAAGCCGTAACGTAAAGGAGAACAAAATTGCCTTCATACCAGAACATCAAATATGAATTGAATGGCCACGTCGCCATCATCACCATCGATCACCCGCCGGCCAATACCTGGAATCTGGCGACATTGAATGAATTCGAGGATGCAATCGGTGTTGTGGAAAATGACAGCAATGTCCGGGTCCTTATCATTACCGGTGCGGGCGAAAAGTGTTTTTCCGCAGGTTTTGATGTCAGCGATGCCGCAAATGCGCCCATCATCAGCCCCAAGGCGCGTGCGCTGTGGCGAAAGATCGATCGCTTATCCAAACCGGTCATCGCCGCCATCAACGGCCATGCGCTCGGCGGCGGGCTGGAGCTGGCCGTTTCCTGCCATTTCAGGATAATGGCGGATGTGCCCAAGGCCATGGTAGGCCTTACGGAACTCAATCTTGGCATCATTCCGGGCTGGGGGGGCTCTCAGCGTTTGTCACGGATCGTAGGCCGATCCAGAGCATTGGAAATGATCCTGCTGAGCAAAAAAGTCTCTGCAGCGCAGGCATTTGAGATCGGCCTTGTTAATCGGCTGTCCGCACCCGATGCGCTGATGAATGACACACTTGCCTTTGCAGGAGAATTGGCCGATCGCCCGCCGATCGCCGTGCACTGCGTATTGGACGCTATTACGGCAGGACTGTATGAAGGACTCGATGCCGGGCTCGATGCGGAAACCCAGGGCAGCGCAACGGTTCGAAGCAGTGAAGACTGCAGGGAAGGTTTTACCGCCTTTCTGGAAAAACGAAAACCCGTTTTTACCGGCAGATAACTGGAGTTTTCAATGAGCATCTTGTTCGAATCCATGAAAATAGGCAACCTCCGGCT
>JAPLJE010000044.1 GCA_026388755.1 Deltaproteobacteria bacterium
ACCTTGAAATTGTACGGGTGGGCAGCGCCTTGGACTGCTGCGGCATGGGCGGCAGCCTGGGGTTCAAGGAGAACTTTTATGAAAAATCGATTGAACTCGGCCGTCCCCTGTTTCGAAAAATATTAGCGGCTGCACCGGAGGCAATCATCACCGACTGCCTGAGCTGCCGGTTGCAGTTTGAACACCTGTTGCCCTATGATGTATTTCATCCTCTGGAAGTGTTATCACGGGCCTATGAATCGGCCGATTTAAAACCGATATGATGCGGGAGGAAAACCATGATGATTCAAAAACCCAAAATCAGCCATATTCTGTTCGCAACCGATCTTTCTGATAATGCCAACCGGGCGTTTGATTATGCCGTAAGCCTGGCGGAATCCTGCAACGCCGCTATCACCGTTATCCATGTTTTTGAAAAATTGCCTCCCAACACCGATCCGATTCTGATCGCTTTCCTGGGATACCGGGATGTGGATGAACTTCGGGAAAAAAGCGAGTCCAATCTCATCGAGCGCATCAAGACAACCATCGAACAGTTTTGCGCGCAGACCGCCGAACAAATCCCGACCTGTTCGCTCATTTTCAGAGAAGTCCTTGTGGAAACGGGCAATCCAGCAGACCGCATTCTGCATCATGCCGGAACTGGCAACTACGATATCCTGGTGATGGGCAATCGGGGGCTTGGCCTGATTCAGGCAACCCTGATGGGCAGTATTTCCAGAAAGGTTCTGCAAGGCAGCCCGATTCCGGTTCTGATCGTGCCGATGGCGATGGAATCAAATAAAAAAACAACTTCCAACCGCAATCGTTTGGCTCCCCCTTTTTTTGAGCCATAAGAGGCAACATGAAATTGAAAAACGTGCAGATCGAATTGAACACAACGGAAATCCAACGGATTCTGGCCATTGCTCTGGATGAAAACGCAGCAGATGCCCTGGCCTTTATCAAAGACAATCTATGCAAACGCATCGAAAAAGCGCTTCAGCAGCATTGAGTGCCTGTTTTCGAGGTCAGTTATGGCCCCGCGCAGCAGGATTCCTATCGATAATGAACATCTTAATTATGTAATCACGCTCTGCGATCATGCCAATAAACCCTGTCCGCTTTGTACCGGCAAAACGCAAAGTCTGAACGGTTATCTTTTCTCCGGTAAAGGGGGATCCGGTGTTTTGGGGGCCTGTATCAATTCGGCCGATTTGCGATGTTTCGGGTTTTGGATAACGGATGCAATATGTGATACAGCCACGGCCGCATCCCGAACAGCCGTATAGATCAAATTCGAATGCTTACGCTCCCGGAAGTTGCCTTCCTCCTGGATTTCGATATACGCCGGGCTCACCGCACCGCCGATGGCATAAATACCCTTTTGGCTGGTTTGGTAATCGGGCGTCAGCATGATCAGGCGATCACCGGTTTTACCGATTTTGCAAATACCTTCCGTGCAGGTGATTTGCTGTAATCCGATACGATCAAACACGCGTGACGGACCCTGAGTTCCGATACAGGCGATGACATGTTTCATGGGGAAACTCATCCACTGCTGGAACTTGACACCCTGGCCGAAATCAACCGCCTGGGTCTGTATTAAAAGGTGCTCCACGCCTTCTTCGTCCAACTCGCCGATTTTGGGTATGGCGCCCTGCAAAATTTTGATATGTCCCCCCAGGAGAATTTCCTCACCCAGATCTCTGGCCACATCCTTATTGATTGTAAAATTCTCCATCTTATGCGCCCAGTAAACAGGCGTGGCATCGCCGGCGGCCCGTTTCGCTTCCGATAATGTCGCGACAACGTCCGCAGCAGCGTTCCCACCGCCAATAACCAGCGTTGGCGCCCCCAAATGATCATCGGAATTTTCAAGTTTTCGGGCAACGGTCTTGGCCTCGCCATAGATACCCAAATCAACCGGGATATTGCTTCCGAAAGCCAACACCACGGAATGCGTCCGGTAATGATTCCTGGACGTCATCAGGGTAAACATCCCTTTGTCTTTTTTGATCTCTTGAAATTCTTCGCCAAGGGACACATGAATCTGATATTTTTGAATACAGGCAGCGATTTTTTTCAGATACTCTTCGATCGGAGCGTGGGTTTCATCAGGCATTAACTCCGGTATGGCAAAGGGTTCCGTTTCGCCTTTCGGAATAGTCGGATATACTTTTTTGCCCCTGGGATAAGAGTCAATAATCCCCTGGAAGACATCGACGCCCTTTTCCAGCAATACATAGCGCAACCCCAGTTGACTGGCCTTGATGGCGCAGGCCAATCCGCCGGGGCCAGCCCCGATAATGGTCAAATCATAAATATTCATGACAAAAAAGAAACCTGTTTTTAAATATCATTGCCCTTTAGAAGGAGATGGGGATTGTTTTCCTGCGCATTCGACGCAGTTGCCGTATTCATCGACGCAGTCCGAACAATGCAGACGGCCACAGAGCCGGCATGCGGTCATGGTTTCCCCTGGATGGATTTTGCAATCTTTGTGACAGGCTGTACATTCAAATTCAACGTCATCGGTCATTGAGTACCCCCTTTCGGTCCCTCCGATAATGAAGGGACTTGGTTCGGTGTTCGGCTTTATCGAAAGAACTATGGCTGTGTTTTCAGCGTTGCCAGGCCCTTAGTGAGTTCCATCAATACCCCTAGCCCCTGCTGGATTTCCTTGTCGCCCATGGCTCCAATCATGCCCCAAAAGCCAACCGGCTGCGCCCGGCTGACATCCACCCGGGCAGGCAGGTCGGCCGCCCGGTCCAGCAGATCGAGCGCTGCGGGTGCCGTCAGTTTTTGAAGGATACCGATGAAATGCACCAAACCATCTCCGATCTGCCGCATATCCTCAACAGAATACGTTGATCCGACTTTCTTCAGCACCTCCGTACCGACCGTGATCAGACGGAACACGCCGTTTTGCTCCAGTTGATCCACGTAGGAAATCAGTTGCGGCACGCTGCTTTTCAGCAGCGGTTCGGCAATCAAGGCAAAATCAACCAGATTTTTAAATTGATCCAGCGCAAAGTTCAGGTTGTTGATGTTGCGCATCAGTTTTTTGACTAAAAAAACCAGATCTTCCATCCGAAAGTCGGCTTCGACATCGGCTAATTCGGTGATGAGCGCCGATACAGCCTCGTTGACCCGCGGGGCCAGCTCCTCGCGCAGTTCGCCCGCGGCG
>JAPLJE010000253.1 GCA_026388755.1 Deltaproteobacteria bacterium
GCTGAGGATCGTAGGTATCGTGCGACAAGCGCACTGAATATAGCTGTTGTTTCCACTGGACAGATCAAGTATGGACTTATTGTGGATGCATTTTGTGATTCCGAGGAAATTGTCGTTGAACCTCTGGGAAGACATCTTAAATCGTGTCACGGATACGCAGGTGCAACCATTATGGGGGATGGTAAAGTAGCGCTGATTCTGGATGTGAATAATTTATCGGAAATGGCCGGGCTTTTTTCCGTCAGTGGAACCCGCAGGGCCATCGAGGCGGCCGGGGCGGTTGAAAAAGCGATCAAGCCGAACGCTGACCGGCTCAATCTATTGGTTTTTAGAAATGCAGAGGACGAACAATTTGCGCTACCCCTAAATCAGGTGCTTCGCATTGAAAAAATCAGGTTGAGCGATTTGCAATCTTTCGGCGGGATAAAGACAATTCAGTACCGCGGCGGAAATCTGCCGGTGTTCAGCATAGATGAAATCGCCAAGGTACGGCCATTGGCTGCTCGTGAGCATCTTCTGGTCATTGTTTTTATGGTTGCCGGCAGGGAATTGGGTCTGCTGGCCATCGGGCCCGTGGATTCCGTGGCTACGGAGGCTGTAGCCGATGGCAGCGCGTTGAAGCAACCCGGGATCATGGGGTCCATTATTTTGAACGGAAAAACAACGTTGCTTGTGGACGTTCTCGATCTGATCCGCAGCCTTCAGCCGGATTGGTTTACAGCAGTAAACGGCCAGAGGCTTGCAATCATAAAAGGACAAACCGTTCTGGTTGTTGATGATTCGAATTTTTTTCGCAACCAGATTATATCGTTCATTCAGCAGGAAGGCTATCAGGTAGTGGATGCCGAGGACGGAGAGGCTGCCTGGCGAATTCTTCAAAAGTCCGAACAGGACATTTCCCTGGTGGTGACGGATATGGAAATGCCTCGATTAGATGGGTTTGAATTGACGGCGACCATTCGAAAGGATGAACGATTTTCACACATTCCGATAATTGCGCTGACGACCCTTGCAGATGACAAGGATATGGAACGGGCAAAACATGCGGGCGTCAATGAATATCATATTAAGCTGGATAAGGAAAGACTGCTTCACAGCATCAGCGTGCTAATGCATCAAAGTGGAGAACTTAAAGCTCAAAGGGGTTGAGCGGTCACGGCAAACAGGGATTTTTAGACAATTGACAGATCGATCAAGGAGGGCCGGATGCGGATGTTGAGAAATATGAAAATGAGGGCTAAATTCATGTTGGTGTTTCTTGCGGTGGGGATTATTCCCCTTACAACCAGCGGAATCATCTCGAGGTTTGTCGCCAGAAATGCTCTGGAAGCACAAGCGTATCGTCAACTGATCACCGTCCGGGAAACTAAACAAAATGAGATAAAAAACTATTTTTATAGTGTTTTCAAGGATATGAATATATTTTCCCACAGGAAGGCTATATTGGAACTCTTCAATCTTCTGGTTTCCCTTGATACAATCAATGTCAAACCAGATGGCTCTTATGATGTAACAACTTCCGAGTATCAGAAGATTGATGAAGTGTTCGGAAAAAACGTCATGAGTTTCTGTGAATTCAGCGGCTTCCCAGATGTCTATTATATATGCGCCAGCCATGGTCATGTCATGTTTAGCTGCTCAAAACAATCGGATTTGGGGACCAATTTGAACCAAGGTCCTTATAAGGACAGCGGACTCGCTAAAGTGTGGAAAGAAGTTGTGAAAACCCGCAAACCGGTTCTTGTTGATTTTGAACTCTATGCGCCATCGAACAATAAACCGGCAGCGTTTGTAGGCCATCCCATTTTGGGTGATAATGAAACGGTAATCGGCGTATTGGCTTTCCGGATTTCTGTTGAACAGGTTAATGCCATAATGAATCTGCGCGACGGGATGGGAAAAACAGGAGAAACTTATCTGGTGGGTCCGGACAAACTCATGCGGTCTGATTCCTGCATGAATCCCAACCGGTTTTCGGTGAAAGCCTCATTTGCAAACCCGGATACCGGAAAGGTGGATACCGAGGCTGTCCGGGAAGCGCTTGCGGGCCGCTCCGGAGAAAAGATAGTTCGGAATTATGAAGATCGCACCGTGTTGTCATCGTATACGCCCCTGAAGATCTATGATTTGAACTGGGCTATTCTGTCGGAAATACAAAAAAATGAGGCGTATAGTACGGTTGATTCATTGGATTGGATTATGGGAACTGTGGCTGCAATAGAAATTGTAGCCATCATTTTCGTGGCATTTTTGATTACCCGATCTATTACCTATCCCATCAATAAAAGCACCCGGTTTGCCAAACGCATATCAGAAGGTGATTTTACGGAAATGCTGGATTTGGATCAGGAAGATGAGATCGGAGTTCTCTCAAAGGCCCTGAATTCCATGGTAACCAACCTCAGAAGCATGATCGGTAAGATTGTACAGGGCGTGGAGACGCTTTCAGCCTCCTCGACCGAACTCTCCGCCATATCCATGCAGATGTCAGAAAACGCCAGTCATACGTATGATCTGTCTGGAAATGTTGCTGCGGCATCCGAGGAAATGAGCGCCAGCATGTCATCTGTGGCTGCTGCGACAGAACAGACATCTACCAACGTCGATATGGTTGCCTCGGCCGCTGAGGAAATGACGGCAACGATCAATGAGATTTCCAGAAACGCGGAAAAAGCCAGAAATATCACCAATCAGGCTGTTTCCGACGCCCAAGGTGCATCCAAAACAGTGGATGAGCTCGGAATAGCGGCTCGAGAAATTGGAAAAGTGACTGAAGTCATAGCCGATATTTCAGATCAGACCAATCTCCTGGCCTTAAACGCCACCATCGAGGCTGCGCGGGCGGGAGATGCCGGAAGAGGCTTTGCCGTTGTGGCCAATGAAATTAAGGAGCTTGCCAAGCAAACAGCCCGGGCTACCGATGAAATCAAAACCCGAATCGAAGGAATTCAGAATTCCACATCCGGTACGGTAGCCCAAATCCAGCAGATTTCAAAGGTGATCCACGAGATTGACGAAATCGTCTCCTCCATTGCAACGGCCGTGGAAGAGCAATCCATCACTACCAATGATATTGCCGGCAATGTTGCTCAGGCGGCCCAGGGAATACATGAAGTTACTCAGAATGTGGCTCAGAGTTCGGTGGTGGCTCTGAGTATTGCAAAAGAGATATCCGGTGTTAATCAGGCGAGCGAAGAAATCTCTTCAAACAGTTCCCAGGTCAGTATCAGTGCCGATGAACTCAAGAAGCTGGCCAAGAGTTTGAAGGAAATGGTCGAGATATTCAAAATGTGATGGCTTCGTAAGGGGAAAAGATATGAAGAGCCGTTTGGAAGGATCACAGTCATATATTGACCTGACCACATTCAATATTGGTGATGCGTGCTGTGGAATAAATATCTTGAGGGTTCAGGAAATCAATAAACTGACCGAAGTGACGCGCATCCCTTTGGCGCCTGATTATGTGAAAGGGATTCTGAATCTTCGAGGGCAGGTCATTACGGTGATTGATATGGGAAAAAGGCTGTGCCTGCCATCCAGCGAAGCGGATGAACCCAAGAACCGGAGAAATATCATTGTTCATTTTGAAAATGAATCCATTGGCCTTTTGGTGGACAGTGTCGGTGATGTGTTCAGGGTAGAAAAAGAGGATATCGAAAAGCCGCCGGCGAATGTAGTTGGAATA
>JAPLJE010000820.1 GCA_026388755.1 Deltaproteobacteria bacterium
CAGATCCAGCGCGGCCTGCATACCGGCAATTCCGGCGCCCACGACCATCACTGATCCACTTGTCTTGCCACGAACCGATCCCATGATAACTCCTCTAGCGTAACACTCTACACTATGTTATACGTGATGATATATTTGAATTTTTTATAACGCTCCGAAAACAGGAACACACTCCGTATGACCCTTGAACTCGATCATATTGGTCTTTTCCATATCCGCCAGAAGGTAGGAAATCCGTTTGAGCCCCAGCCCGATTCGCTGGCTGATGGCTCTGACGGATGTAAAACCGGCAATGATGGCCTGGCGGATCAACTGTTTATGGTATTCCCTTTCCAGAACTTCATCAAGAATCGCCTCAAACCGTGCCTTTTCCCACTTGCGGCCATACACATCGCCTCTGGCCAAAAGTTTTAGTTCTTTTCCAACCATCCAGCGCAGGGTTTCGGCTTTTAATGTTTCTTCCGCAGCCGCAAGCTCCAGGGAGAACAGTTCCGGATCAAATTTCCCCAGGGCCTTGACATTATCGATGACCCCTGAGGAGATATCGACAAACCGCTGGGCTTCGGCAGAAGAAAGCCATGCCAGATGGAGCCGACTCTCACCGATACCTGAGAGTTTCAGCAGTTTTTGGGTCATGAGAATCTTTTTTTCAGCTTGAATATTACCTTCCAGGTAATGGCAGTCGCCGAAATGTCAGCCGGCCACCAGAACACCGTCGCACCCGCTTTTGAGTGCCTGAACAATAAAGAGCGGATCCACGCGCCCCGAACACATGACCCGAACGGTTCTCATATTCGAAGGGTGCTGAAGCCTGGACACCCCTGCCAGGTCAGCCCCGGCATAGGCGCACCAGTTACAGAGAAACGCAACAATTTTGGGTTCAACTTGTTCCATATTTACACCTTTTGCATAGTGATTAATGATTCACCGCGTTAAACCGCCGCACAGACCGCCGCTATTATCTGATCATCCCGGAAATGCAGCATATCAATGGCTTTCTTCGGACAGGACGAGGCGCAAAGCCCGCACCCCTTACAAGAAGCGGAAATGTTTTTGGCTTTAAATCCCTTGCCGTCAACATCTTCCTGGATGATGGCGCCAAATGGACAGACCTCGGTACACAGACCGCAACCGATACACAAATCACGATCGACCTGAGAGACCAGCGGGGATATCTGAATGGAGGCCCTGGCCAGAACCGTAGCCGCGCGCCCAGCAGCCGCCATTGCCTGGGCAATGCTTTCATCCAGCGACTTGGGATAATGGGCCAGACCACAGACAAAAAGGCCGTCTGATGCAAAATCCACGGGCCGCAGCTTGGCATGGGCTTCCATGAAGAAATTTTCGGCATTTACCGGAACCTTGTAAAATGCGGCGATATCCGCATTCGGAGAAGGCTCGATGGCGGTTGCCAGATTCACCAGATCCGCATGGATCAAAAGCTCTTTCTGGAGAATCGGGTCAAATACCCGAACCGCGAGTCCGTCGGGGGTTTCCGTCACAACGGGTTTTTTCTCCAGGCTGTAGCGGATGAAGATCACACCTTTTTCCCTGGCTTTTTTATAAAGAATTTCCCGCTCGCCAAAGGTCCGGATATCCCGGTAAAGGACAAAGACATCAGTATCCGGCTGTTTTTCCTTGATGTCAATGGCCTGGGATACGGATGCCGAACAGCAGATCCGGGAACAATAAGGCCGTTTTTCATCCCGCGAACCCACGCATTGAATAAAGACAACGCTCCCGGCTCCGGCCAGTTTTTCCGGATGGTTCTCCAGATCGTGCCACCGGGTGACGGACGGGTGACTGCCGTAAAGATATTCTTCGGTTCCTGCTGCCTGACCACCAGTTGCCACAATGGCAATACCGTGTTGAATAGAATGGGTTTTTTCGCCGGCCTGAATCCGGGTTTCAAAATTGCCCACAAAACCGGATGCCTCGACCACTTCTGCCTGGGTCAAGACCGTAATCCGGGGATGCATGCTGACGCGTTCTATCAGATCTTTCAGAAACTGCCGGACATCTTCCCCGGACCAGGTGGTGTGCACATCCCGGGCAGAGCCGCCCAGAGCGTCGGATTTCTCGACAAGGGTCGCACTGAAGCCCTGATCCGCCAGACTAATTGCCGCAGTCATGCCGGCAACACCGCCACCGATGACAAGGGCGGACTTATTAACGCTTACGGACAGCGAAGGAATCGGCTCCAGCAGCGTTGCCCGGTGAATCGCCATACGGACCAGATCCTTGGCCTTTTCCGTTGCTTTTTCCTTTTCCCCGGAATGCACCCAAGTACACTGATTCCGGATATTGGCCATCTCGAACAAATAGGCGTTCAACCCCGCGTTTCGAATGGTTTCCTGAAACAACGGCTCGTGCGTTCTTGGTGTACAGGCCGCAACCACGATGCGGTTGAGCTTGTGCTCCCGGATGATCTCAACCATTTTATCCTGAGCATCCTGGCTGCAGGCAAAAAGAGGCTCTTCGGTATAAACCACATGCCCCTGCTCCCTGGCGTATGCCGCAACAGCCGGAACATCGGCAATGCCGCCGATATTGATGCCGCAGTTGCAGACAAATACGCCGATTCGCGGTTCCTCGTCCTGGACGGCCAGTTC
>JAPLJE010000545.1 GCA_026388755.1 Deltaproteobacteria bacterium
CATCCGGTTTTGGCCAAAGCTGCGCCAGACGTTTTTCGGAAAACAACTGGAATATCGTTCTGATCGGCAGGCGGGTCGACCGGCTGAATGCCTTGAAATCAGAGCTGATGAACAAGAGCCTGGTTCACACCATCCCCCTGGATGTCCGTGACCGTGATACCGTGACCGCCCGGCTCCAAAGCCTTCCGGAGCTTTTTCGAAATGTCGATGTACTCATCAACAGCGCAGGCCTGGCCCTTGGCCTGTTGCCGGCCCCCCAGACAGATCTGGATGACTGGGACACCATGGTGGACACCAACATCAAGGGCCTGATGTACTGCACCCGCAGCCTGCTCCCCGGTATGGTCGAGCGAAACCGAGGCCACATCATCAACATGGGCTCGGTCGCAGCCGGCAACCCCTATCCCGGAGGCAATGTTTACGGCGCAACCAAGGCCTTTGTGGCGCAGTTTTCCCGCAATCTCCGAGCCGATCTACTGGGCACCCGCATCCGCGTGACCAATATCGAACCCGGCATGGCCGAAACAGAATTCTCCGTTGTCCGTTTCAAGGGGGATGTTTCAAAGGCGGACAGCGTCTATCAGAACACCGAACCCCTGACCGGCACGGACATTGCCGAAATCGCGTATTTTGTGGCAACCCTTCCCGAGCACGTCAACATCAACAGCCTGGATGTCATGCCCACCTGTCAGGCATGGGGACCCTTGGCTGTTCATCGCAAGAAGTAAAGTGATTATTTAATTACGATGACATACACCATCCCGAGGTAACGCTCGCCGCTGAAAGCCGGCATTAAGGTGAAGATACCCTGATTTCCCTCAAAAAGCGGAAATTCAAAGACTGCCGGCTTTTTCTCTTGCACGGCTTTCAGCAACTCCGGATCGCTCTGCGACCGACCGGAACGAAAATCATAGTTCTTCAGACTGTTTTCAACAGGATAACCGAACCGGTTTATCCCCTTTTTATCAATCCACTGAATCGCGTAAATTCCCGGGTTGTCCTTGTGGAATTTCCTGAACAGCTTCATAACGGACCTGCGGTCTCCACGTTCGAGCGCCTTTATCAATACCTTGCTGCCCGCTAAGGATTCAAGCGGCCGGTCAGGGTTCCGCGCCTTTACCGGTAAAGCCTGCTGTTCGGCATTCTTCGGCTCAACGTGAATCCCCACCAGCCGCCAGTCGGTACCATACATGGAAACGGTCCTCCAGTAGGCATTCTTGGTTACAGCCGCCTTCGTAGTTCGATCTGGAAAAGTGTATTTGCCTGCGCCGGATGGATCACGGACTATTTGCCGCCCCAGCTCGATAAGTGACGGATATGGCCGGAACAGGGGGGAACTGAAAAGATTCTGGCCGACCTGCTGCGTATCGGCATCATAAAGGGTGCGCCCGCCTGTTTCCATCGCACAGATATCCATGGGAATGCCCTCTACAAGCGGCCGGATGATGTCTCCCAGAAATTTTTCCGGTCTGAAAATCAGGCTGACCGATCCCAGAAACTTTCCGTCCCCGGTTGTTACAGGATATTCCACATCCACGGCGTCAAACCCCTCCACCGACACGAAAACGCTGCTGAACACCGGTTTTTGGCCCTGCATCATCCGCTTGACCTGTTCTTGTCCGCTGATGTCGGTCCCTTCGAAACGCCGGTAAGCAACGGGTTCAATGGTCAGCATTTTTCCATCCGGATCAACGGTGGAGCAATCTACGGCATAACTGAAACCGCCACACAACTCCACAAGCGCCTTCCGGGCCGCATCTCCCGTCAATCCGAGCACCCCAAGTTGCACCGCCGCCCGCTTCAATCCCGCATCAAGAAGATCAAATTCCGACTGCACCCTTTTCTGGGCATCCGCCAATGTTATCGGCGTATTGTCGTCGCACCACCCATAGGATGCATTCATCATACAAAATAGCAGCAACACCGGAATTAACCGTTTTTTCATATCAAAATATCCCCCCTTATTATTTTCTGCCAATCTATAACCAATGTCATCGGCTTACGCAACTGGTAATAAAGGATGCAAATCTTTATCTTTGTCAATATATCACTTGATTTATTTGAAG
The DNA here is from genome assembly GCA_026388755.1 of Deltaproteobacteria bacterium. Classification (GTDB taxonomy): domain Bacteria; phylum Desulfobacterota; class Desulfobacteria; order Desulfobacterales; family Desulfatirhabdiaceae; genus RAAP-1. The sequence goes on from JAPLJE010000545.1 coordinate 2,067, forward strand.
CATGACATCATTAATTTACCGGCATATTTTTTGTTTTCTGAATCTCGATGAATGGAGAATAAAAATGTTATCTGACAAACACCTTATGGGAAAGCCATCCCGAAGTCAGTTTCTGTTGATTTTGAGTTTTACGGTCCTGATAGCCGCTGCGGCGTATGCCCAGGAGAGCCCGTCTTCTTTGCCGGTTTCCGGCCCATCCGCATCTGTCTTGAACAAACCGGTCTGGATGACTGAACTCTCCCTTGAACTCAAAGAAAGTTACGATGATAACCTTCTGGGCGTATCCGGTAACGGCATGCCGAAAAGCTATTCCTGGGTTACCACCATAACGCCCAAAATCGGGCTGGATCTTGCCCCCCTGATAAATAACCAGCACGTGCTTCAGGCTTTGACTCTCAATTATGAGCCCGCTTTTGCAATGTATTCCCAGGCATCGGATGAAAACAACATCGCGCACCGGATTTTAAATAAAATTAAGGCAAAGTCGGAAAATATTTCTTTCAGCCTTGACAATTCCTTCGTCTACATAGATGGCAGCAGTGTTGCCCCGATCTATCCTTCTCCAGACAATGTCCGCAGCTCCTATGCCCATGCGTTCCCCCGTGAACGCCGGAATCAGTATCAAGATCGGACGAAAATCGATTTTCAACTTGACTGGGACCCATTCTTCGTCCGCCCAACGGGTTCACTTCAGTTTTGGGATATGTTGACGGACCAGCGGGCAACCCCCGGATATCAGAATTGGGTTGATCGTTATGAAATCAATGGCGGGGTGGATTTGGGCCGCAGGATATCTTCACAGTTGGCCATTTTTCTAGGGTATCGTTATGGACACCAGTATCAGGATACAGTCATAAATTCGAATTACAGTTCAACCAACAACTTTCACCGGGCACTTATCGGAGTTGAGGGGAAACTTTTCAACTGGCTTACCCTGTCACTGCTCGGCGGGCCGGATTTTCGAGAGTATGAAGACAGCGCTCCGGTTAACGATAAAAACCAGGTAAATTATTATGGAGAAGCTTCACTGACGGGTGAAATAACGAAACAGGATACGGTCATGGTCAAATACAAAGGTACCCGTTGGATATCCAGCACCGGCCAGCTTCCGACTTTTGACAGCAGTTTTGACCTGGGTTACCGTCACAAATTCGATACGCCATTGATCTGGAATCTGAACTGCCAGGTGAAGAACGCGGATTACACCATCGGGAATCTCACCAGCGGATCCGCTCCC
>JAPLJE010000512.1 GCA_026388755.1 Deltaproteobacteria bacterium
CCCACGGTACGGACCGGATTCAGGGAATACCTGGGGACCTGCATGACCATGGTGATTCCCCGGCCCCGAATACCCCTCATCTCTTTTTCGCTTTTGTTCAAAATGTCCTGTCCGTTAAATTCAATGGCATCCGCGGAGATTCTTGCCGAGGCGGGCAGCAGTTTCAATATGGCCCTGCCCGTAACCGTCTTTCCGGACACGGATTCCCCGACAATACCGATCTTCTGTTTTCCCATGGAAAAGCAGATGTCCTTGACCGCGTGAAAATCCCCTTTGGGACCCGTAAAGACGATGTTCAGGTTTTTGATGTTGAGGAGTGTGTCGGCACCCATGGTCAATTCTCTTTTTTGGGATCCAGAACTTCCCGCAATCCGTCTCCGAGCAGGTTAAAAGCCAGGCTGACAATGAAAATCGCTGTTCCCGGCATGGTGATCAGCCACCAGCAGTCCAGAATATAGGCACGGCCGCTGGATGTCATGGCACCCCATTCCGGTGACGGCGGCTGAGCGCCCAGGCCCAGAAACCCCAGGCCCGCGGCGGTCAGGATAATGCCCGCCATGTCCAGTGTCACCCGGACAACGAGCGAAGAAATGCAAAGGGGCATGATATGGCCCGTAATGATTCTGAAGGACCCCGCGCCCTGCAGTTTGATGGCATGGATGAAATCCGAATTGCGGAGGGTCAGGGTTTCCGCCCTGGCGATTCTGGCATAAGGGGGCCAGGATGTGACGGCAATGGCAATCACCGCGTTTTCGATACCGGGTCCCAGGGCCGCAACAAAGGCAAGGGCGAGAATCAGTTTGGGAAATGCAAGGAAGATATCGGTGATGCGCATCAGGAGCAAGTCGATTTTCCTACCCAGATATCCGGATACCGTGCCGATCACAATGCCCACCGGTGCGGCGATGATGGCAACCAGCCCGACCACATACAGAGTCAACCTGGACCCAAAGACAATCCTGCTGAAAATATCCCTTCCCACTTCATCGGTTCCAAAAAAATGGCTTGGGGATATCGGCTGAAGCCTGTTTCTCAGATCGGTAAGTATGGGGTCATAGGGAGCAATGAGCGGAGCAAAAATTGCGACAAGAACCAGCAGAAGGATGATCGAGAGTCCCAGAACCGCCAGTCTGTTATTCGATAAATCCAGACACCCCGAATAGACCCGTCCGGACCAGGCCTGAAAAGCCGATCCAGGCGCATCAGATAGCAGCCAGTGTCTCAGATTGACTTTGTTTGTGCCGGGGATATCCGTCATGTTTGTTGCTCTTTAAAAAGTTATCTGGCCCTTGGATCCAGAAATTCATAGAGAAAATCGGAGAAAAGATTAATTCCCAGAAAAATCGAACCCACAACAAGGGTGCTGCCGAGCACGGCGTTCATATCGGCATTCAGGAGTGAATTGGTCAGATACAGCCCAAGCCCAGGCCAAGAAAATACGGTTTCGGTAAGGACGGAGCCCTCAAGAAGACTGCCAAAGCTCAAGGCGATGACCGTGATCAGGGGAATTCTGCAATTCCCCAGCGCATGTCCCCAGATGACCCGCCATTCGGCAATACCTTTGACCCTGGCGGTCAGGATGTATTCCTGGCGTAATTGCTCGATCATGAACGAACGGGTCATCCGGCTCAGGTATGCCATGCTGTAATACCCCAGAAGGGATGCCGGCAGAATGATGTGGGACAGTGCATTCCGGAAGATATCCCACTCCCCGGCAAGGATACTGTCGAACAGCAAAAAACCGGTCACCGGATCGACCATGTTCTCATAAAAGACATCCACCCTGCCTGGTCCTGGCAGAAGGTTCAGGTGTGCATAAAACACCATGAGCCCCATGAGCCCCAACCAGAAAATCGGCAGGGAGTATCCGAACAGCCCCGTGATCCGGGTGAGGTGATCCAGCAGGCTTCCCCGATTTGCAGCGGAAAATATCCCCAAAGGAATGCCCGATAAAACACCGATCAAGGTCGCAATCACGGCAAGTTCCACGGTGGCCGGAAACACCCGCGCAATATCTTCGAGCACGGGTCTGGAGGTGAGCACCGAAACCCCGAAATCCCCGGCAAGTACCGATTTAATATAAACAAAAAACTGTTGCCACAGCGGCAGATGAAG
>JAPLJE010000529.1 GCA_026388755.1 Deltaproteobacteria bacterium
CAGCAGAGGAACAGACATGGGTCCAGTGCCAGATATGAGTACCTGCGCCGATCTTTGCCCCAGAATCTATGATGGCGGTTTCATGTACAAAAACATCATTCATGACAATATTCCACTAGCCGGTTAAATGGATTGAATCCTGCGGCATACAGGATGGAAATCACCGACATTGCCCTTTGGGACGGCGTTGCGGATATAATGCACAGTTTCAATGGATGCGCGTGCCTCCGCCAAACCAAAGCCGCGACCAGATAGAATCTCCTGGTAACTCCGAGTGTGAAGATCCATAAATCCACCTGAAAATTCAATATCCTGACCATCCACCATAATTGAGCGAAAGGTACGCATTCCCTTTTTGATCGCATCTTCAGGCAAATATTTGGCATTGGAGCTGAGAAACCAGCGCACGCTAGCGTTGGTCAAGGACAGGAATCCGGCAGCAGCATCCGGCTGGTGAAGATGTACAATATTCTCCTTCACTGGACCAAATATCCAGCTCAACATATCAAAAAAATGGATGCCAATATTGGTGGCAATTCCCCCGGATTTATCCAGATAGCCTTTCCAACTGATAAAATACCACTTACCACGGGATGTGAGATAGGTCAGATCAATATTGTAGGAACGACCTGGATTTGCGGCAATTTCCGCAGCAACTTTTTCTTTCAAGTCAATCAAGTTAGGGTGCAGCCGGAGCTGAAGAATGTTCCATACTCGGGAGCCATATTCTTTCTCTACTTCTGCCAAGGCATCCACATTCCAGGGATTTAAGACCAGCGGCTTTTCACAGATAGCTTCAGCCCTGATCCGCAGGGCAAAGCGGATATGAGCATCGTGCAGGTAATTCGGGGAACAGATGCTTACGTAATGGATATCGCCTGCTTTCCGGCGCAACTTTTCCGCGTGACGGTCAAAGCGTTCAAATTCGGTAAAAAACGCCGCATCCGGAAAATAGCTATCGATGATGCCGACCGAGTCATTTGGATCCATGGCTGCAACAAGTTTATTCCCAGTTTCGGCAATGGCCTTCATATGTCGCGGTGCGACAAAACCAGCGGCGCCAATCAGAGCGAAGTTTTTGGAAGAGGACATAGAAGAATCTCCATACTGAAAAAGACATTTCTTTTGTGGAAAATCATCATACCACCCAAAACAACAAACTCTCGATAGACAAGGAGCAAATAATTCTCTTAGCCATTTTCTTCATTTTCCTTATCACGCATTCCGATATTTTTCGCAGGCACACCCCCAACAATAGCCATATCTGGAACATCCTTTACCACTACAGCACCAGCAGCAACTATCGCACCTTTTCCAACTCTATTTGCCGATGCCAATATGATGACATTCGCGCCGATCCACGCTTCGTCTTCAATAACAAGTTGTGACCTTTTAATAATCCAAAGAGATTTGGGTGCCTTTGAAATCACATGCTCATGAGTTTCAATCAAGACATTTTGACTGATCCATACATTATTTCCAATTATAACTCCACCGCTATAATCAATCTCCACATTCCGATTTATACTGACGTTCTCTCCAAATATTAATAAGTGTTGATTAACTTCCTCAAAATGGGGGCATAAGAAAAAACAACTGTTCCCCAGCGATAGCCCTTTCCCCGCATGAAATAACTGAGACATAATGAAGTTCCGGATAGTTAATAGCGGTGGCATATCAAAAATAAACATACCAAAGATATACTGAATTCCTCTGAGCATCGCTTCACGATAAAAACCAAAAGACATTTTCATAAACAATCTTTCAATGAATAAGATCCATAGACTGACCCACTTAATTCGAGAGCAAATCGTATTCTCGTATTTTCATATTTTTTCATTTGAAACCTGTCACTATTTGATACTAAGATCGGCTTCTCATAAACAAAGACACCGATCCAAGGGACACTACATAAACAAACAGCAACGCATGAGAAGCCAGCGCAAACACCAGGCCGCTGGATGCTGGAATTCCCAGAATGGATAGTGCGGCGATCCAGCCGCCTTCATGGTTTCCTGCATTGGCAAAACCCTGAATCGGGATCAGTTGAAAAGGAAGCTGAACTGAAATCAAAAAAACAGCGTCTCCCAGTCCCAGCGGCAGCCCCACAGCTCGGGCTGCGCAGAACAAACAACCTCCAATACCCATCCATATTGCCAGACTTTGAATCACTTCCTGCCATTTTATCTCTGATACGGATTGAAACTGAAGGATATATTTATTTAATACCGATGATGACATTTTGAGTCCCGAAGATATCAACCACCTTAAAATCACAGGGGAAACCAACATGACAAACCCAACCGCCGTCCAACCCGCCCGAAATGAAAACGGTATTTGAACCCGAGTCAACACAGCCGCGAAGATCATCCAGAACCCGAGCGTTGAAATATCCAATATTCTGGATTTGATCAAAATTCTTCCGCCTTCGGTCCAGGAAGTATTGTTGATGGACTTAAGTATAGCGGGCAGCGTCAAGTCACCAGCTCGAAAGGGCAGCATATAGGTTGCCAGCCCATGAAGGCAGGTGGCCTTTATGGCGTCCGGCCATAATCGCAAAGGATTTTCAGAAATCGTACAAAACCGCATTGATCGCAGCAGATAATTGATCCAGTAACATCCCAGACCTGCAACAGCCCAACAGACATTGATGTTTTTCAGGGATTCAATCACCGAATCCGATTTGACAAAAGCAATTGCCACAATCATTCCGGCAAGAAGAAATGACGCAAAATACGAAAGGCGCTTACGGGATAAAAAGTTTAGTTGAACCGGGCACATTTTCATCCGCTCAAAAGAAAATAATGGGTTCAAAAAAAACATCTGCCGGGTTGATTCCTCAGACAAGTACTGATAATAATATCCAAGATAGATGCAATCTATACGTTTATTCGGCTAAAAGCAACTTCACATCATCGCTGCTTCCGCACCGCCGATCAGGTTGATCACATGCAGTATCGGATTCATATTATGAAAGAAAACTCATCCAATCCAGTAATTCCGCTGCCGTTTCCGGTTTATTTCTGGGTAGTCGTTATCCTGGCCGGGCTGGGCCTTGCAGATGCGATTTACCTGTCGATATCCCATTATCGGGTTTATACCGATATCGGATACGCCAGTTTTTGCGCCATTTCAAAGGCAATTAACTGTGATACGGTATCCCAAAGCCCACATTCCATCCTTTGGGGGGCTCCGGTTCCGGTTTGGGGAGTTTTTGGATATTTATTCGTTCTGGTTCTTCTGCCTTTTGCCGGATCCAAAAAAGCGGAAAAAGTGCGCTTATGGCCTTTTCTGTTTTGGATATTTTTGGGGTTCAGCCTTTACAGCCTTGCACTGGGGCTGATATCCGCCCTGTATATTCACAGCTACTGCCTCATGTGTATCGTCAGCTATGCCATTAATTTTCTGCTGCTGTTCTATGCATGGCTGATTCGAAGGCGATTCGCCCAAAACGGGCTGATAGCGGATTTGCTTCTGGATGTTCAATTCCTGTGGATTAATAAAAGACCCCAAATCATAATGTTGACGCTGGTATTCGGGGCAAGTTTTTTTGTCATGATCTCAAAATTCCCTGCTTATTGGAACCTGGCCCCTCCCCCGCTTTCAGAGTCTATCCCCACCGGCGACACAGAAGATGGGCATCCCTGGATTGGGGCAATCGCGCCGGTTGTGGAAATTACTGAATTTACCGATTACCAGTGTTTTCAATGTAAAAAAATGCATTTTTTCCTTCGCAGGCTCATTGAGACCCATCCGGACAAAATCCGGTTGGTTCATCACCATTATCCGATGGATGACAAGGTTAATCCGATTGTCAAGGAACCGTTTCATGTCGGGTCGGCCGCCATGTCCCTTCTGGCTATTTATGCCCAGTCCAAAGGAAAATTCTGGGAAATGAACGATATCCTGTTTAACACAGATCTTGCGAAAGAAGCCATTAATGCAAAAACCCTGCTGAAACAAGCCGGTGTTGACACAGGAGGAACGATGCCGAACATTTATGATCCCCAGATACAGATCAAGCTTTTAACCGATGTTCGGCATGGCATGAAACTGGGCATCACCGGAACTCCGGCATATATCATCGAGGGACAGCTTTACCTGGGACAGATTCCGCCGAATTATCTTGAAAAGATCACAAAATGAAATTTCATCTCATCTGCGTCGCACTGATCCTGTCGATCGTGATTTCCATCGGCATTCTCGGATCTGTTCCGCCGGTTGACAGAGATTCGCTAACACACCATCTCTATGTCCCCAAACTTTATCTGAAACATGGGGGTATATATGAAATTCCGGCCGTCGAGTTTTCGTATTATCCCATGAATCTGGAATTGCTTTACACCGCCGCACTCTATTTCTGCAATGATATCTTTCCTAAATATATTCATTTTGCATTTGCGCTGCTGACAGCCTGGCTGATCTTCAGATATCTCAAACACCGGCTGAATACCCTTTTCGCCCTATATGGCGTGCTGTTGTTTCTTTTCATCCCCATCATTGTCAAATTATCCGTCACTGCTTATGTGGATCTGGGGCTCATTTTTTTCTCCATGTTTTCGATTATCTATCTGCAGAAATGGATAGAAAACGATTTTCAATTAAAATATCTGGTGATTTCCGCCATCGGATGCGGCATGGGGCTAGGCACGAAATATAACGGGTTGATTACGTTGTTTTTGCTGACCCTGTTTGTTCCTTTCAGTTATGCCCGGCTGTCTTCCGGGGGGAAAAACAGATTTCTCAGGTCATTGGGGTATTGCGCCGTTTACCTGTCTGTTTCGCTGATCGTCTTTTCTCCATGGATGATTCGAAATATCGTCTGGAAACAGAATCCC
>JAPLJE010000677.1 GCA_026388755.1 Deltaproteobacteria bacterium
GAAGAAAACAGCACCATCTGGAATTCGACGCCTCCGGCAGGATTCTCCGGGAAATGTTTCCTCTGATCGAGCTTCCCCTTCCGGTAATCTTCAACACGCTGCCCTTTGGCAACCTGGGAGAAGGGATTATCCTGTCCCTGGCCGCCGCTGCCCGGCAGATCGGTAGCCTGATGTATGTGGCCCCGGAAACCTACGGCGCGTTTCTAAAGCCCTTCAAGGCACAGCTCATTCCCCTGTTGCCTGCAGAAGGAGACCCGGATGCGGAAATTCTCGATGGCGTGAAAATGGTTGAGCTGTTTTATGCGCCAGATGTCTGGCAGCGGGTTCAGCAACTCAAGAACCGCGATCCCCAGCGGGTGGTTTCCGTTCGCCTGCCCATGAATTCTGAAGCCAAAACCATCGCGGCGGATCTGGCCCGGGCCGGAGCGGAAGTGATTCATCTCTTTGCCGATTACCAGGGAAACGAATTTGTAGAAGGCGACGATCCGCGGTTCGTCAAGGACGCTCTGCGCGACATTCATACCCACCTGGTGAATGAGTCCACCCGGGATCAGGTCACCTTGATCGTCAGTGGCGGAATTGCCCTGGCAGAACATCTACCCAAAGCCATCATCTGCGGGGCGGACTGTGCGGCCATTGATCTGCCGCTGCTGATCGCCCTGGAGTGCCGCGTGTGCAAACGTTGCGTGGCCGGAAAATCCTGTCCCGTGAAACTGCAAAACCTCGATCCCGAATATGGCAGTCAGCGCGTGGTGAATTTGATGTGCAGTTGGTGGAGCCAGCTCATCGAGCTGATGGGCGCCATGGGTATCCGGGACGTGCGCCGGGTGCGCGGCGAAGTCGGCCGGGCCATGTTCTTCGAAGACCTGGAAAGAGACACCTTCGGCGCCATATTTGGCGGGCAGAAATGATTCATGACCCGGGATCAGGGCGCGTTATTACTGACCACCGACCCCGGGCCTGAGTGAACGCTTACCACCTAACTTTTATATAAGGAGTATTCAGCCCGTGAAGGCAGAGATTCGAAAAACAGCTTCACGATTTCGTCATACCATCGGTAAATACAGGGTTCAGCGCGGGAAACAGTGCAAAAGCTGCTCCGGTTGCGTGGTTGCCTGTCCGCATGGGGTGCATTTCAAGGCGGGCACGCGCATGGGAACGCCCAGGGATTATCTCTGCGTCGGGCCGGATGTGTGCAAAAGCCAGGACTGCTTCTGCGTGGAGAAATGCCCCAACCAGGCCCTGAACGTGGCGATCAATCCGCAGTTAAAGGCTCTGGGTGATTTTCGCTGGACAGCGGATCTGCTCATGAGCACCTGGTATCAGGCTGAAACCGGCGAGCTTCCCACTGTGGACCTGGAATACCGAACCGGCAATTCCGGGGGCGGGTTTGACAAGTTGCGGTTTCGATTTCCTGAAAAACCGCTCCAGACCATTCCTGTAGATGAAATCGATACCAGCATCGACCTTAACAAGCGCGGGGACAACAGCCATCGCATCACCATTGCCATCCCACTGTATCAGGGCGGCATGTCGTTCGGGTCGGTCAGCGACATTGCCATCCCCCTGTATCAGGGCGGCATGTCGTTTGGGTCGGTCAGCGACAGCACCATGGTGTCCCGAGCCAAAGCCGCCATGCTCTGGGGTACTTTCGGGTGCACCGGCGAGGGGGGATATCCGGAATTTCTCTATCCATTTGATCAGCAGATGATTACCCAGGTGGCTACCGGGCTTTTCGGCGTCAAGGAAGAAACCATCCAACGGGTGCGTATCGTTGAGTTCAAGTACGCTCAAGGCGCCAAGCCCGGTCTGGGGGGGCATCTTCTGGGGGACAAGGTGACCGAGCGGGTGGCCAAAATGCGTGAGGCTGTCAAGGGCAGCGCGCTTTTTTCCCCATTTCCGTTTCACAGCGTCTATTCCGTGGAAGATCACAAGAAACACGTGGACTGGATCAAGGCCATGAATCCCAAAGCCCTGGTGTCGGTCAAGGTTTCGACTCCGGCGGATGTGGATATGGTGGCCATCGGCAGTTATTATGCCGGTGCACACATTGTTCATCTGGATGGCAGCTACGGCGGCACCGGCGCAGCGCCGGACATCGCCAAAAAGAACATTGCCATGCCGATTGAATACGCCATTCCCAAAGTGCATCGTTTTCTGGTGGAAGAAGGTGTGCGCGAAAAGGTAACGCTTATAGCCAGCGGTGGCATTCGAACGGCCCACGATGTCCTGAAGGCCATCGCGCTTGGCGCAGACGGCGTGGTGGAGGGGACTGCCGGCATGGTGGCGCTGGAATGCACCCGATGCAGCTCCTGCGAAAGCGGGCGCGGCTGTCCGCGCGGTATCGCCACCACCGATCCGGAACTGGCCGAGTTGATCACCGTGGACTGGGGTGCCCAAAGGGTTTACAACCTGTATGCGTCCTGGCGCAAACAGATCGTCGGCGTCCTTCAGCAGCTTGGCATGCGCAGCATTCGCGAACTGGTGGGCAGAACCGATTGCCTGCGCCATCTGGATTATAACTGAAACAGGCTGAAGGCTTGATATTTCCTTCAGCCTTTGGTCTTCAGTCTTAACACATGCATCTTATTTGGAGAAGGTCAATGAGTACAACCATCAAAATGATTTCTGCTGCTGAAAGGATATTGGCTTCCCGGGAGCGGATGATCGAGGAATATCCCCCGCTTTCCGGCGTCAAGGTAGAGGAAGAAGGGGGCTGCGGAGTTACGGGTTTTGCCTGTTCCATTCCCGTGGGCGGTAAGCACATATTCGAGCCCTCCAGGCAGATGCACAACCGCGGCAACGGCAAAGGCGGCGGCATTGCCGCAGTGGGCTTTGTGCCGGAAGCTCTGGGGGTTTCACAGGAAATCCTGGATAGCCACTACATGCTTCAGGTCGCGTTGATCGATCCGAAGGACAAGGCAGCCGCAAAGGCGGTTGAAGATGAGTTTATCCATCCCTGGCTGGATATTGCCAGATCGGAAAAAATTCCCACGGTGGCAGACTATCGCGATATTCCAGGCCTTGACGTGCAGCCTCCGGATGTGATGCGTTATTTCGTCCGGGTGAAAAAAGACGTGCTGCGTGATTTTACGGCAAAAAATCATTTTGAGCACCTGAAGCAGGGCCGTGCCGAAGACGAATTCATGTCCCAGAACGCATTCAAGCTCAACTCCCGGTTTTATTCCACGCTGGGTGATAAAAAAGCCTTTGTCATGTCCCATGGCAAGAATATGATGATCCTGAAGATCGTGGGCTATGCCGAACTGGTGGCCAGCTATTATAAACTGGAAGAATTCAAATCCCACATCTGGATTGCCCATCAGCGCTATCCGACCAAGGGCCGCGTGTGGCATCCGGGTGGTGCTCATCCGTTCAGCGGCATGCACGAAGCCCTGGTTCACAACGGGGATTTTGCCAATTATCACTCGGTCTGCGAATACCTGAAGCAGCGCAGCTTCTTTCCCCTGTTTCACACGGATACGGAAGCCTCGGTTCTGATGCTGGATCTTTTGAACCGGGTATACGAGTATCCCCTGGAATACATCATCGAGGCTCTGGCGCCCACCACGGAAGCCGATTTCGATCAGCTTCCGCAGGACAAACAACAGATTTACAGGGCGATTCAAGCAGCCCATATTCATGGGTCCCCTGACGGACCCTGGTTCTTCATCATTGCCCGAAATGATCCTTATCATAATATGTTCCAGCTGATCGGCATTACCGATACGGCCATGCTGCGGCCTCAGGTGTTTGCGCTCCAGGACGGGGACGTACAGATCGGACTGGTGTGCTCTGAAAAACAGGCCATCGACGCCACGCTCGACAGCCTAGCCAAGGAAGATCCGCGATTTTGTCCGGTGTGCGACAAGTACTGGAACGCCCGCGGCGGCAGCCACACCGACGGCGGAACTTTTGTCTTTACCGTCAAGCCGGAAAATGGCGCCATGCGTCTGACCTGTTCAGATAAATTCGGAAACGTGCAGACACTTTCCGGAAACCGGAAAAACTGCGACGCGACTGCGGCAATCACCGTTCCGTCACAAGAGCCGGAAATCGCCAGTACTCTCGGACTTCTGTTCAACCAGTGCCGGGCTGAGGAAATGTTTGCGTATCTATCCGGCGGCATTCCGGCCTGGGACTACAACACTTTCCGCTGGGCCTGCGCAGAGGTTGTTCGGTCTGCCGGAAGAAGCGATTCCCACAAGGCAACGGCGATCGAAGTTTTGACACTTCTGAATGACCGCCGATTTGCCACGGGCGACAAGAAGCGCGCCTGGGTCCTGTGGATCGTTCGCAGCAGCCTTCGCGAAATTTTCGGCGCAGCGCCGGATTTGGATCAGGCGGCAGGCGGACGTTATCGTTATATTGATTTCAAGACCCGGGATTTGCTGCGGCCGCCCCAGGCCGGCGAGGAAATTCTGGTGGTGTATACCCGGGAATTTGAGCCCGAAGGCGATGACTGTGATGCGCGCTTGCTCTGCGAAGCCTATTTCAGGGGTTGGAAACGCTTCATCGTTTACGGTTACCGGGGCCAGCGCTTTACCGGAAATGGATTTGGGCCAAACACCCAGGATGTGCGGATCGATGTCTATGGTAGTTCCGGAGACTATCTGGCTTCAGGTATCGACGGCATGGAAATCTATGTTCACGGCAATGCCCAGGATCAGCTCGGCCAGATCCTGAAGGACGGAAAACTGGCGGTGTTCGGCGATGTGGGCCAGACCTTCATGTACGGCGCCAAGGGCGGAGCGGTCTATGTAATGGGAAATGCCGCGGGCCGTCCCCTCGTCAATGCCGTGGGATGTCCGCGTGTGGTGATCAACGGTACGGCCCTCGACTACCTGGCAGAATCCTTCATGGCCGGAGACCCTCATAATGGCGGCGGTTTCGTGATTCTAAACGGTATGGAGTTTTCTGATGACGGCAGCCTGAAGGAGCTGCCCACGCCCTATCCGGGCTCCAATCTCTTTTCACTGGCATCCGGGGGCGCGATCTTTGCGCGCGACCCCCACCGCAGGCTTTTGGAGGATCAACTGAACGGCGGCGAGTTTGCGGAATTCACGGATGCGGACTGGAACCTGATTTTGCCTTATCTGGAAGAGAACCAGCGACTTTTCGGCATTTCCATTGAAAAGGATATTCTCACCGTCAATGGCAAACAGCGAAAGCCATCTGAAGTCTATCGCAGAGTCAAGGCCGTGCAGCTCACAGTGCTTACCGGAGTGCAGAAAAAATCCGATCCGGCGCTGGAAATGGCAGCCGATATATAAGGACAGACCGAAGGCAAAAGGCTTATTCCCTTCAGCCTCCGGTCTTTCAGCCTAATCATTTATACGAGGTGTTGAAATGATCGTAGCGGAACGAAAACCATTTGATGAAATCAAAACCATGCTCACCGGATGCCGAAAAGTATTCATTCTGGGCTGCGATACCTGCGTGAGCGTTTGCATGGCAGGCGGGAAAAAAGAAGTCGGGCTTCTGGCTTCCCAGCTTCGCATGAGTTTCAAAAAGGGCGGCAAGGATATTCAGATCGATGAAGACACGGTGGAGCGCCAGTGCAACCGCGAATACATGGAGCTTGTGCTGAACAAACTGCAGGATTATGATCTCGTGGTTTCGATGGCTTGCGGCGCCGGGGTCCAGCTTCTGGCGGACCTGTCGGAGCCGCTGCAAATTCTTCCGGGCGTCAATACTCGCTTTATCGGAATGACGCCGAAGGACGGCACCTGGGAAGAGCGCTGCCGGGCCTGTGGGGATTGCGTTCTGGGGGAAACCGCCGGCATCTGCCCGGTGACTGTCTGTGCCAAGGGCATTTTAAACGGCCCCTGCGGCGGCACTGATCACGGCAAATGCGAAGTGGATCAGGAAAAAGACTGTGCCTGGACCCTGATCTATCGACGCCTGGAGAAAATGGGCAAACTCGATAATATCCGGAAGGATTTTCCGCCGCGCAACCACCGGGCCCAGAGTCATCCGGCAAAGCAGGTGCACGAAGTTTACAAAGGAGAATAAGAGATGGCTGTTTCGTTCAAAGACGCACTTCAATCCGGGGATTTCATTGTCACCGCGGAAGTCGGCCCGCCCAAGGGAACCGATATTGCAGAGATGAAAGCGCACATTTCGCTGCTGAAAGACAAGGTTCACGGCCTCAATATGACGGATAATCAAAGTTCTGTGATGCGCCTGTCCTCACTGGTGGGCTGCCATATCATCAAAGAAATGGGCGGAGTCCCCATTTTGCAGATGACCGGAAGGGATCGTAACCGCATGGCGCTTCAATCGGACCTCTTGAGCGCCAGTGTGCTGGGGATCGATACGGTGTTATGCCTGACCGGAGATCACATTTCCCTGGGGGATCACAAGGAAGCCAAGCCTGTTCATGACTTGGAATCGCTTCAGATCCTGAAAGCCATCAGAACCCTGGAATCCGGGAAGGACATGGGGGGAAATCCACTGAAAGGCGCACCGAAATTTTGTGCCGGAGCGGTAGTCACTCCTGAGGCGGATCCCATTGAACCGCAACTATTGAAATTTGAAAAAAAAGTCCGGGCAGGCGCGGAATTCTTTCAGACCCAGGCGGTTTATGACCTGGATACATTTAAACGTTTCATGGACTATGCCGGAAAATTCGATGTGAAGATTCTGGCAGGGATCGTTCTGCTGACGTCCGCACGCATGGCGACTTACATGAACCAACACGTGGCCGGCATTTATGTGCCGGATAAACTGGTTACGGAAATGGCCGGCGTGCCTAAAGGCGGAGCCCTGCAGAAGGGAATTGAGATTGCCGGCCGAATGATCCGCAAAATCAAGGAAGAAGGCATAGCCCACGGCGTTCATATTATGGCCATCGGCAAGGAAACGGCCGTGCCGGACATCCTGCAAGCTGCAAATCTTTAAAATATCGACAGAATACCCACACGCACAGCCGGGCTTATCAGAAATGTAAATATTCCTGATAAGCCCGGCTTTTTCTCCCAATACGCTGATATCCGCCGGAAACACTTGCGTATTTTATTAACACCAATTCTTGACACCCCACATCTTCATGATATCGCTCTTGACACCAGGCAGATCAAGTGCTAAGCGAAAATACATAAACAAAACAGCCAATTGTCATCATAAACCTGCGAAGTGACACTTACATTGCGGCAAACACAACGTCTGTGGGCAATCTGAAGACGGACTCGTGGGGCTGAGCACTGAAAATCAATCGGCTAAAAACAAACTTTCTACACCGAACTGCCGCAAGAAGTTGAGCGTATGAAATTTCTGGTAATAGGCGAAGCCGTTACTTTGGCGCATATTGTACGACCGTTAAAAATATCCCAAGCGCTTACGGAGATGGGACATGATGTATGTTTTGCCACGGATATTCGAGAATTCGGTAAATTTATCTCGATAAATCCCAAGCTCCGCTTCAGACCTTTACCCAGCATAGGCACACAGTTTTTAACTCGAACACGCAACAGACAGAGACCTTACTCTAATCGGGACATTGAAAACTATCTGTTAAATGATAGAAAAATCATGGACATTGAAAAACCGGACTGTATCATCCATGATTTTCGGATTTCCATGAATCTTCTCCGCGGATTAGGACATTATATTTGCCCAATCGTGGACGCATATTGGGCGACGGTGCCGGGCGAAGTGTTTACCTTGCCCCCTCCGCAACCTGGAATCTTTGCAAAAATTGCATATTTATTTCCGGCATCGGTTCGAGGAATATTCGGCTGTGTTGTCGATCATGCCGGTGCAGGTCCATTTGATAGAGCGGCCCGCTCTCTTGGCATTCGACCGCTGCACCGTTTTTCAAAATATTTACTTTCCGGCGATCACATTTTGCTGGCCGCTTCGGCTGAGACGTTTCCAACAATAAGGCCGAAAATCAACCATGCTTATCTGGGTCATATCGAGTGGACGCCAGATACTGAACTAAATGAGTCCATAGCAGATTTGGAATACGACATATATCTCTCTCTTGGATCGAGCGGTCCAGCTGAACAAATTCCTGTTATGTTGAAGTGGCTGGCGGAGCTTAATTTGCGCACCTTGCTGTGTACCGGAACAAAACACGATTCCGGAAAATACAACAGCGGACAAGTGTATGTTCGTCAGTTTGTTGACGGTAAAGACGCTGCTCAACGCGCCCGCGTCACCATTTGTAACGGCGGCAGTCCCTCGGTGTATCAAGCGCTTTCAGCGGGTTGTCCCGTACTCGGAATAACGTCCAATCCTGACCAAGCGCTTTGCATGAGAGCTTTTTCAAATAAAGAATACGTTAAAAGTATTCCTCTGGCCTTGCTTAAACAAAAAAGTTTTATTTCAAATCTGACGTCACTGTTAAACGGTCACAACAGATCCATGATAAAGAACACCGTTCCATATTCAGATATTAAAGCCAATCTGCCTAAGTTTGATGAACTCGTAAAAAATCAAAAGCATTAAAGAACCACAATGATTCATCAATGGCGATCCATAATAATAAAGCAGATTCACCTTTATGCATCATAGAGGAAAAACCTCATGTCCGGAATCGACGCAGGGAGGTTGGATGAATTCAGGGAAGAAGCCTGTCGGCTACTTTATTGACATAATTTTCTTGAATTCAGTGCGAATTTCTTCTTCATCGCGCGACAGTGCCGGAAGAAGCTTAAAAGGCCGTGGACAAATATGAGTGGCAAAATCATTCGAAATACACGCTTGCACTCCAACCAAGGCAAAGATCGGGTTGATGGTTTCAGCCGGTTTTGCACAGAGGTTTTCATAGTGCAGCACGACATACTCCGTTTTGGGAAGCTGCTGGATATGGTTGAAATAATAATACATCTGTTTTTTCATCTTAGCCATCATGAATCGTCGGACAAGTTTGCCGTTTGAACGCGGATCCGTTGCCCAGCGCATCACGGCGACAAGGGGCCTGATGCGGTGCAGAAAGGAATAGGGCCTAAACAATCGGTTGACGGCGGGGTTGTTGACGGTCAAGTTGGTGTGCAGCGCCTTTAGTTGCGAGTTAAGGATTTGTATGGGATCGCGAAGAATGAAAACGAACTTGGCCGCGGGCAGCATTTCTTTAATCTGCAAAAAACTTGAAAAATCGAAAGGACTCTTAAGTAAAAGGGGCAAGACAGGATTGGAGACGAACTGGATCTTTCGGCAAAGCTGATCAAATATCGGGAATGTTTTTTTATCGAGGAACACGGATCTAGTCTGGGCGTGGAGTATCATAGCGTATTCCTCAGGCATATCAGCATTAAATTTGACATTATCGATAAGCCTTGTTTCCATGCGTTGAGCGCACCAGTCATTTAATTCCTGTCGAGTGCGTTGCGCAGTGCCTTCGAAATATCCAGATAGCAACTCCTCATAATGGACCGCATGATAGAAAGTGACGATGTTAAATAAGCCTGTCTTGCCAAGCAGCTCGTAAAGAAGGGTAGTGCCGGAGCGGTGTAGGCCCATTATGAATATGGGCTGGTAGCTTGTTTTTTCAAGCTCGAAAATATACGGTTTATCTCTCAATAATTGTTGCTTAACCATTTATACATCTGCTCCATTTTATTGAGCCTTCAAAAACCCCGTCTTCTGGGCGGGGTCAGAGTATAAGTTGGCTTTGTCTGTAAATTGCCCTTCTGCCGCACCATTCACTTGAGTTGTCCCCACAATTCGAGAAGAAAGGAGCAACGAATATACTCGTTGCTCCAAAACAGAGGGGAATCTGGAATCATGCAAAAAGACGCTCTTTCACCGACAAAGACACGCGCTTCTTGTCTGCAAAAAGCAAGGATTACAGAGGGAAAGAGAGGGAAAGAAATTTGAAATTGTTAGCATTTAGCATGTAAGCACCTAAAATATCAGGCAGCTACGTATTTACTTCCCTCATTATTGCCGAGCCCAGCTCGCCCCGCGCCTTGAGATATGCTCCGCAGTTGTGGGTATCATAGGGAAGGGGTATCAATCGGACCTCCGGCAAATCGGCGATCAACTTTGCCTGAAGCGCATCAAGCCAGAATCGCTCTCCATAAAATACGGTTGCCCGGGGCCGGCTTGGATGCCCCCGGTATTCCTTCAAAACATCCCAGAGCGCATCTTTCCCAAGCTCGCGCGCCATTTTATTGAGAAGAACCTGAGCCCCAACATTTAAGGCCATATTTTTCATATAAAGGCGCGGCGCGGTAAAAATCTTTGTGTTCTGCCCCATGCGCAGAAGCACCCTGGCCCCGACATGGGCGCGCCATTCAAGCACCGGGTCAAAGGCAATTACTTTATTCATGCTGCAGCGGCAGGCAAAATAAAAAGCAGCGGTTCCTCCATGTGATGATCCCAGCGCCACATTGTGCGAAGATTTCAGCTGCCCAATAAGCTCAAACACCTTTTTTTCATAAAAAGCAAGTCCATTGCGCTGCCCGTCGGGCGCTACATGATAGCCCATACGCCTGCTGTCCCTGAAAAAAACCAGATTGCAGGAGCAGCCTGTTTCCTTAAGGATTTTTCTAAATTCAAATGCTGGCAGCCCTGCATAGAGTATGGCCGCTCCGGCAAAGCAAAATATGGTTGTGTTAGAACCATTATCTTCCACTTCAAAGCTTTTTGCGATTTCTTCGGTGGAAAAGGTGTCTTTAAACCGGTCAAAGGTTCCTTCGGCTAGCATGCCCTGTGCAAGGTCTGGGAAAAGAGTCCTAACAATGTATTGAAATACAATTTTATTTATATTTTTCATCTTAAACTTCACTTGGTTCGATCTCAAAATAACTTTATTATGCTATGCAACATGCGACAACAGCGTCGCGTGTAAATTATTACAATAGCATCGGTTGTAATATCTAAAAACTGAAGATTTTCGGACGGGGATGGCGGAAGTGCATGGGAATCGAACCCACCCGGGACGGTATTAGCGCCCCACACCGGATTTGAAGTCCGGGAGCCCCACCAGTGAGCTGTGCACTTCCATATGCTGATTATGTATTATGGGGCCCCCGGATTGTCAATCA
>JAPLJE010000334.1 GCA_026388755.1 Deltaproteobacteria bacterium
CTCAGGCACATCGCCTTGAACATGATAAAAAAAGAAACGTCATCAAAAAAGAGCATCAAATCCAAACGACTGAGGGCTGGATGGGATAATGAGTACCTTGTGAAAGTCCTGGCCAGCTAATTTCCAAATGCGGTTACCCTGCCGGTTCAGCGCTCGACGGTTGATATGGCATTTATTTTGCTTTATAATTAATGCCCTGTTGTTCCGGGCTTTCTAATGAATGATCAAGAGGCGACCATGAAAAAAATCGGATTGACTTTTCTGACTCTATTATTTGTAACCGGACTGATGGTTGGAGGCGCGCAGGCCCACTGGCACGGGTATTACCGGGGGTGGGGGCCCGGAATATATTGGGGAGCGCCGATCGTGGTGGGGCCGCCATTGTATCCTTACGGTTATTATCCGTCTCCCGTGGTTGTGCCGCAGGCACCGGTATATGTGCAGCCGCAGGAGGAACCCTATTACTGGTACTACTGCGAAGATCCAAAAGGGTATTACCCATATATCCAGAATTGTCCGGGCGGATGGATGAAAGTGGTACCGGATACAAACCCACAGACAGCTCCCCCCAACTGATTGCGAAGGATATGAACTATGATCTGGATACGAAAATTTCTGATAATTCTGGCTGTGATCGCAGTGAGCGGATGCGCGACAATTCCTCCGGGCCCAAGCGTCACGGTGATGCCGCCTCCAGGCAAGCCATTTGAAGCATTCCAGATGGATGATTCCGCCTGCAGGCAATGGGCTGAGACTCAGTCCGGATGGCGTGCCAATGACACCGTCAATGAAAACCTGGCCAGCGGAGCAGCGATTGGAACGCTGCTGGGGGCTGGCCTGGGAGCAGCGATCGGCTCTGCTTCCGGCCATGTTGGCGCCGGTGCTGGAATTGGGGCCGCGGGCGGACTGGCTCTGGGAGCTGCCGGGGCAAGCGAACCTGCCCGTGCGGCCGGGTATGAAGTCCAGAGGCGGTACGACATCGCCTATCAACAGTGCATGTATTCGAAAGGAAACCAGGTGCCGGGTGTCGTCCGTGTACCCAGAAGGGTTTATTATTTGCCACCGCCCCCGCCGCCGGGTTATGCTCGGCCATATTACGGATATCCCCCGCCACCGCCGTATTGAAATCCTGACGCTGAAAAGGCAGTTCACGGAATTCCGTGAACTGCCTGCGGCACTCCTTAACCATTGACAAAAACTGTCTTATTTCCTTAAATTCCCATCCAGGCAGACCATTCCAGCTTGACTTTCACATTTCATAAATTCCTTGTTTTCTTTGCCTGCTGTGTATAAAATATAACTTTTTTTATGGATTATATCTTATGGCAAGACATGAAAGCCAAAAGCAATGGGGCGAGGAAAGACAATTGCCGGATACTTTCTACCGATTGCCTGTCGTCTGATTTCACATAAACATGTATGGGGATTTATGAAAAATAAGCGGTTATTTTTTCTATCGGCAGTGTTAATCCTGGCTCTCAGCCTGCCAGGGTTTTCCAAGGAAATTGAGGCTCAGACACCGGCATCTTCTGTAAAACCTTCGGGGCTTTCTTTGGATGATATTCTGAAACGCCTGGAGAGCCGGTATTCAGCCCCCGGGTTTTCAGCCCGTTTTTTTCAGACCTCCACCCTGAAGGCTATGGATATTACGGAAACTGCCTCCGGTGCGATGGTGGTCAAACGGCCGGGCATGATGCGCTGGGTCTATGAAAAGCCCGACAAACAGGTGATCGTCACAGACGGCAAACAGCTCTGGATTCACCGGCCGGCCGACAATCAGGTGACCGTTGGCAGCGCTCCTTCTTTTTTTGGAGACGGCAAGGGCGCCAGCTTTCTTTCCAATATCCAGTCGATTCGTAAAACATTTACTGTGACGCTGGAGAAAATGAATGCCAGCCAGGAATACGTTTTAAAGCTGGTTCCCATGGACAAATCCTATGATCTGTCATCGGTGCTGCTGGTGGTTTCAAACGATACCTTTGATATTGTCGAGGTGGTCACCTATAATTCGTATGAAGACGAAACCCGCATCGAGCTGAGCAATATTCAAATCGAGCAGAATCTGGATGACGCCCAGTTCAAGTTCACGATTCCTCAGGGTGCTGAAGTGGTTAAAATGGAGGGGTAAGTAGGGGGGCTTGTGAAGGAAACGATTAGAAGGCTGTTGAAAGAAAGACGGGCGATTTTGCTGGCCCACAATTATCAGCCGCCCGAGATTCAGGAAGTGGCCGATCTCTGCGGGGATTCTCTGGAGCTGAGCATTAAAGCCTCCGAAACCGATGCAGCGGTCATTGTGTTCTGCGGGGTTCATTTCATGGCAGAGACCGCATCCATTTTATCCCCTGAAAAAACCGTTCTGCTTCCCCGCCTGAATGCCGGATGCCCCATGGCCGACATGATTACGCCAGAAGCGCTTTTGGCAAAACTTGCGGAACTGGGACCCATGCCGGTCGTGACTTATGTCAACTCTCCGGCATCGGTAAAGGCCCTGTCGACCGTCTGCTGTACTTCCGCCAATGTGCTGGCTGTGGTCAACAGTCTGGATGCGCCGGAGATCCTGATGACGCCTGACCGAAACCTGGCCCGTTATGCGGCTTCGCAAACCCCGAAAACCATTCATGCCTGGGAAGGATATTGCCCGATTCATGACTGTCTGACACCGGAAGCTATGGTGACGGCCAGAAAAGCGCATCCGGATGCGGTGTTCATGGCCCATCCCGAA
This sequence comes from Deltaproteobacteria bacterium, assembly GCA_026388755.1. GTDB lineage: Bacteria > Desulfobacterota > Desulfobacteria > Desulfobacterales > Desulfatirhabdiaceae > RAAP-1. The sequence continues at coordinate 2,723 of JAPLJE010000334.1, forward strand.
TGCCGGAAAGCCGTTCTGGATATGGCCGATACCGTGCTCAGCACTTCCGGCATGATCCGGTTTGCAAAAACGTCGCCGCATCTGGCTTTTATTGTGGGAACAGAAGTGGGGCTGATGCATGCTCTGCAAAAAGCCTGTCCGGATAAAGCGTTCTATCCGGCATCGGCGAGCATGATCTGTCCGGATATGAAGAAAATTCATCTGGAAGATGTGATCAGAAGCCTGGAAACCCTTGAAGGCCAGGTGAAGGTTCCGGAATCGGTTCGTGTTCCTGCCCTTGAAGCGGTTCGTCGGATGATCGGGATTGCGGGATGATTCATTCAAATCCCCCTTTAAAAAAAAGAGGGATTTAAGTTAGTGCTTATGTTCCCATAGATTTTACAGCCGGCTCATGACCTCGTCCGAAATGTCCGCGTTGGTGTGAACCTTCTGGACGTCATCACAGTCCTCGAGGGTATCCATCAGGCGGATCATCTGCTCGGCCTCTTTTCCTTCCAGATTCAAGGTGGTCTGGGGCAGCAGGGTGACTTCCGCATTGCTGAAGGGAATGGCGGCCTCTTCCAGGGCCTGGCGGACCGATTCAAAATCCGCAGGCGCCGTGATGACCTCAAAGCCGTCCTTATCTTCCCGAACATCTTCCGCACCGGCCTCCAGGGCAATTTCCATAAGTTTGTCTTCGGTTGTAGCTTTGAGATCGATGCTCATGTAGCCTTTTTTGTTGAACATCCAGGCCACACAACCGTTTTCACCCAGATTCCCGCCGCATTTGTTGAAGATATGACGAATTTCGGCCACTGCCCGGTTTTTATTGTCGGTTAACGATTCCACGATGACGGCTGCGCCGCCCGGGCCATAGCCTTCATAAGTGCTTTCTTCATAACTGACGCCTTCCAGCTCACCGGTTCCTTTTTTTATGGCCCGATCGATATTGTCTTTGGGCATATTTTCACTTTTTGCATCCAGAACCGCGGTTCGCAGCCTGGGATTTGCTGAGATATCTCCGCCTCCCATCCGGGCGGCAATGGTGATTTCCTTGATCAGCTTGGTAAATATTTTACCTCTTTTGGCGTCTGCAGCGCCTTTTTTGTGCTTGATGGTTGACCATTTATTGTGACCTGACATGAAAAGCCTCCTGTCATCTGTTTTTATCGTTTGTTGAGTCCAATGATATAAATTTCCCGGCTGGCCTTTCGGCTGCTCTGGGGTTTAAAAATTCGATGCTTGTTAAATAAGGATTTAATCTGCTGGATGAATGCCTCAGAATCCTCACCCTGAAATATTTTACAGACAAAAGACCCTCCGGGCAAGAGTCTGTTTTGAGCGATGGAGAGTGCTGCCTGGCAAAGGTCAAAGGATCTGGCCGCATCAACGGATTTGTTGCCGGTTGTTGAAGGCGCCATATCGCTGATGACCACATGAAAATCCCGGCCAATGGCTGCGGATATCTCATCGGGCAGAGCCAGCATATCGGCGATGAACACACGAACATGGGCAGGAAAACTGACGGTCACGGGTTTCAGATCGATGCCGATGACGCTTCCGGTAGGTCCTGTGAGGGAGGCAGCCAGCATCAGCCATGAACCCGGCGAACAGCCCAGATCCAGAACGCTGTTTCCCATTTTAATCAGATTGACTTTTTGCTGAATCTCCTGAAGTTTGAAAACGGATCGGGCCGGAAAATGATCTTTTCTGGCCTTCTGGGTGTAATGATCTTCCCATGGATTTTTTTTGGACCGGGAGCTGTGCATTAAAAAAGAATCTCCATGGCCTCTTTCAGTGACTGAATCCCGACAAGTTCAATTCCCTGAACCTGAGATGCCCGTTTCAGGTTGCTGGCGGGAATCAGGCATCGGGTAAACCCCAGTTTACAGGATTCCGAAATTCGTGCATCGACCTGGCCGATGGCCCGGACCTCGCTGGTCAGGCCGACTTCTCCCACAACAACCGTGCTGTCGTCAATGGGCTTGTCCAGAAAACTCGAGGCTACGGCACAGACAATCCCCAGATCCACTGCCGGCTCATCTGTCCGAACGCCGCCGGCAACATTCATGAATAAGTCATGGCCCATCAGGTGAATGCCCAGCTTTCTTTCAATGACAGCCATCAGAAGCGCCACGCGATTGGAATCCAGCCCAAGTATGGTTCTTCGGGGGGTTCCCCAGTTGCTGCTGCTGGCAAGGGCCTGAATCTCAATCAGGATGGGCCGGGTGCCTTCCATGCTGGCGGTTACCACGGATCCCGGAGCATGGTCAGGCCGTTCGGCAAGAAAAATGGCCGAAGGATTGGTCACTTCTTCAAGCCCTTTATCCCGCATTTCAAATACGCCGATTTCATTGGTTGAGCCGAACCGGTTCTTGACTGCCCTCAGAATGCGGAACAGGTGATTTCGGTCCCCTTCAAAATACAGCACGGTGTCCACCATGTGCTCCAGAAGTCTGGGGCCGGCAATGGCCCCTTCTTTGGTGACATGACCCACCAGAAACATGGGAATGCCGGTTTTCTTGGCTGCCAGCATCAGGCGAAGGGTGGCTTCACGAACCTGGCTGACGGTTCCGGGAGCAGAGGAAATGTCGCTGTTAAACATGGTCTGGATGGAATCAATCACCAGGACATCGGGTTTGACGGATTCCAGCAGGGAAAGAATGATGTCGATGTCAATTTCGGATACGACGAGAAAATTGGGTGACAGGGTAGAGAGCCTTTTGCTGCGCATGCTGAGCTGACGAACCGATTCTTCGCCGGATACGTAAAGCACGCGATGCCCCTGAACCGCAAAGCAGTGAAGCGCCTGAAGCATCAATGTCGATTTGCCTATGCCAGGGTCTCCGCCGATCAGAACCAGCGAACCTTTTACCAGGCCACCCCCCAATACCCGGTCAAATTCCCCGATGCCGCTTGGTAGCCGCTCTTCGGTATCGCATATCACCTGATCGATGGGAATGGGCTTGGACCGCGATGAAGAAAAGCGGGAATCGACCTGTGCAAATGAGTTCCCTTCCTCGACCAGGCTTTCCCAGGCGCCGCATTCCGGGCATTTCCCCATCCATTTTGGAGTCTGGTATCCGCAAGACTGGCAGGCGAAAATGGTTTTTTGGTTTTTTTTCACAGAAAACAATCAAAATGATCCAAAATAGGGAATCCGTGATGAAACCGGATGGTCGTGACGGGTGATAAAAAAATCATGATCTTTTAAAAAAGATGACAGCAATGTGCTTGATTGTGCGGGCGTCTCCATAAACACCATATTGGTCTGAACCGCGTCAAGATCAATTCGAATCTCGGCGATTTCGGAGAGTTTCTGCGCCAGAAACCCCGCATGATCATGATCTTCTGCAAGGCGTTCAACATGGGACGTGAGAGCGACAATTCCTGCTGCCGCCAGAATGCCAGCTTGGCGCATGCCGCCCCCCAGCATTTTCCGCCAGCGAAGCGCCTTTTGAATGAGATGGGCCGGACCGCAAAGCAATGACCCGACGGGCGCGCCAAGTCCCTTTGACAGGCACACCGAGACCGTGTCGGCATGGCGTGCAATCTCATGAACCGGAACCCTCAGTTTGACGGCTGCATTGAAAATTCTGGCTCCGTCCAGGTGAAGCCCCAAATAATTGGAACCGGCAAGGGCGAATGCCTGTGCCAGGTAGTCCATGGGAAGCACCTTGCCGGCCTGGGTATTCTCCAGGCAGAGTAGCCGGGTTTTGGCAAAATGAAAATCATCGGGTTTGATGAGCGATTGAACCCGGCCCAGATCCAGGGTTCCATCGGGTAAAAAATCAAGCGGCTGGGGCTGGATGCTTCCCAGGACTGCGGCGCCCCCTCCTTCATACCGGTAGGTATGGGCCTGCTGTCCCACGATGTATTCATCTCCGCGCTCGCAGTGGCTCAATAGCCCCAGAAGATTGCCCTGGGTACCGCTGGAGACAAACAATGCCGCTTCTTTTTGAAGCATTTCCGCAGCAATGGCCTGAAGCCGGTTGACCGTAGGGTCTTCTCCATAAACGTCATCGCCGACTTCCGCGACGGCCATTGCTGTCCGCATGGCCGGGGTTGGTCGGGTAACCGTGTCGCTGCGTAAATCAATAACCTTCAATAAATCCCTTTCATCCCCATGTACGGGGTTTGCAGATAATCTCACGAATACATAAATCGGTAAAAATGTCCGATTGGTTGGCCGGCCGGATGATCAGCGCCGTGTCGACCCCTTTAGCTGTGCCGCCGATGGCGACAATGTCTTTTCCGGAAAGAGCGCCTGAGTCGGCTGCCATGATGGAGATTTCCACGGCCACCTTGGTCCCCTGGCCGAATAGCCTTAAGGTGTCGGCAATCAGAAGGGCAGGATACAGTCCTTGATATTTTTTGGATATGGAGCGTTCCACACCGGAGAGGGCATGGGTGGCTGAAACCACTGTGGCGCCTTTTTTTTCCAGATCGCGTTTAACGCCAGCGGGCATGACGGTTTTAAAGGGCTCCCGGAATCCGCAATGATAGGTAACGACGGTCAGGCGAAAACCGGCAAAAACATCCAATGCTTTGTAAGCGGTTTCCCCCGATGTTGAACTGACAACCACTTCATCCAGACCCAGTTCTTTTCCTCTTTGGAAGGCAGTTGCCAGGGCCTGGTCCGTGTTGGAAACGCCGGGTTTTTCAAAAATCATTCTGTGGCCTCCTGGCCTGAGTGTCGCGTTTCAGGCAGAAGGCAGACAGGATGCAACTGCCTGCCTTCAAGTGACGACAACAAGGCAGTTCACTTATGCTACGGTATCTTTAAGGGTTTTTCCCGCTTTGAACCGGACCACGTCGGTGGCCTTGATCTGGATTTTGGCGCCGGTGGCGGGATTGACGCCCTGCCGGGCTTTCCGGTGAACTTTTAAAAACGTACCAAAGCCAATCAGGGTAATTTTGCCGTCTTTTTTCTTGAGTGCGCCGGAGATTCCGTCAACAACCGAGTTTAATGCTTTTGCCGCCTGGATCTTGGTAATCCCTGCCCCTTCTGCCATCTGCTGAATCAGTTCATCTTTTTTCATCTTTTTTTCCTTTTTTGTTTGAGGTTGTACCACGAAGAGCTTAACATGGTTTCAGGTTCATATAACAACGGGGTAATGAAATCAAATTATCTTTTTTGATTTTCACGACAACTTGGTGTATGAGAATCATTAACAGGTGCCGGGAATGGGTATCCGGGTATCCGGAAAACAGGGACGTCAAGGAGTTTTGAACGTTATGTCGAAACCGAAACTCAATAAATGGGTTGCAGGGATTTCAGTTGTTCTTCTTCTGGCAGTACTGGGTGGGGTGTTTATAGAAAAACAACACCGTCTGTCATCTTCAATAATCGGTCAGCTTGTCAAAGAACTTCCTGAAAGCTTTACTTTTTTTGATCTTGGGTCCAACACCCGATTCAGCAGCACTGTCCGAAGCGTCTTAAGCGACCGTCTGGGATCCGATGCGATTGCCTATCGAAGCCAAATTGATTTATCCGTCAACAGCCCGGAGTTTTTACAAACTTTTTTTCCGGAACTACAAACAATAAACCTTCAGTTGAATTATCCCCCTCGGGAGCGTATCGAGCATAATACCATCAAGCTGATGTACCGGTACGCCCGGAAAGTAAATGTTCCCTTCGAAGATGTCGAAATGGTTTTTTCTGGATACTCCCAGAGACCTCTGTACTTCAGCGTTATCGTGTCGCACGATGGCGCCAACATCATCGATGCGCTTCATCAGAAGTATGGCCCTCCGGAAGAGATTCAAGATTTGAAATCGCCGTTCAAGGCCAGTTTCTGGAGAAAGAATAACGATTTGTTACTGGTTTCAGTTAAGAGTGACCGGTATGGAAACCCTGAATATCACATCATGATCTATTATGTAAACAGCCTTAAAGAGCTTCTGGATATTGAAAAAGAAGAAACCCGTCAGCGTCAAGATCGTGTCAAACAAGCATCGGACAAGGTTTTTTAGGTCATTTTTTTTTATTTACCAGAGAGCCTATTCCCCCTACGGCTGGGATAGACAGATAAATCAATCGCTTCAATTCCCGTCTTCCGCGTGTTACCGTGTCCAGAATAAATCCGCAGGTCAGGCTTAGAAATGCCAGGATCATAATTCCGGTTGAAAGAATGGCTGTCGGAAAGCGGGGCACCAGACCGGTTTGCAAATAAGTAATCAGAACCGGATATGCCAGTGCCAGCGATATCATGGACAGAAATCCAAATACAAGGGAAAAAAATGTCAGGGGCCGTTTTTCCTTGAACATGACGAGGATCATAAGCAAGATACGTATGCCGTCCCGATAGGTTCTGAGTTTGCTGACCGAATTTTCCGGCCGGGTTTGATACGGGGTGGTCATTTCTCCGATGGGCATTCGCAGTTCAAGGGCATGAACCGTAAGCTCCGATTCGGTTTCAAATCCTTTGGAAACTGCCGGAAAGGATTTGACAAATCTTCTGGAAAACACCCGATAGCCTGAAAGAATGTCTGTACAGTTTCTGCCAAACAGCATGCCGAGAAATCCGGTCAACAGGTCATTGCCGAACCGGTGCCCCAGGCGGAACGCATTTTCCGAATAATCGCTGAGCCGGGTGCCGACCACCATGTCCAGGCGTTCCTCGATGAGTTTTTGGACCATCGCGGATGCGCTGGGGGCGTGATAGGTATCGTCCCCGTCCACCAGAACATAGATGTCTGCTTCGATATCCGCAAACATCCGCCGGACGACATTCCCTTTGCCGGGATGTGTTTCATCCCGGACAATGGCTCCGGATGTTGTTGCGATTTCAACGGTCCGGTCGGTGGATCGGTTGTTGTAAACATAAATTACGGTATCGGGAAGAACCTTTCGAAAATCCCCGACCACTTTTCCAATGGCCTTTTCTTCATTGAAACACGGAATCAGAACCGCCACTCGATAAATGGCCGAATCTTGAATTTCATTCATGGTCGTGCCTTTTGGATACCTCACAAAAATTAAGCGGATCTATTACATTGGATTCAATATGCGGTTTGAAAGCCAGGCAGGAATCGCTTTTCAGATCCAACCCGTAAGCGTCAAGCGCAGTGATTGCGCCGAGATTTTCATAAGACCGGAAGAGAACATACATAGGGCCGGTGTGTCCGGAAATAATATTCTCCATCAGACGGTCATAGCCGTTGGGATGACTGGACGGCCCGGTGAAATAACTCTGGATGCGAACAAATCGAACGGCTTTGGGAAACAGGGGGACCAGGTAGGATGAGGGGTCCGCTCCGGTCATGATGACGAGGGTGTCTTCCGGTTTTTCAATGACGGGCAGTTTCGCCCCGAAATAATCCTTTCCCCATGACACCCGCCCCCAGTCGGCGGGGCTCAGAGTGGCCATAATCATCAGAAAACTTGCCACTGCCGCTGCATATCTTGCGATGCGGCTGCTGATCATCCGGTCCAGAATCAGCCAGATTCCTAAAGGGGCCAGCAGTTCAATGACCAGGATATATCGAAAAATGGCGAACATTTTCAGCCAGGTCAGATAGGATACGACTCCGGATGCCAGCAGGAACCAAATTGCGGAGTCTAAAACCGGATCCGTTCGTGTCGGCTGCTGTTCCGGTTGTACCGAAACGCTATCGACAAATATTTTCGCCAGCAGCGCCAGCAGCAGTACATAGAGAAGGGGAATGCGCAGATCCCGATATGCCACTTCGGAAAATTCATAGGGCGCAAACCCGAAAAAGAAAGGAGATATCAGGGCTTCGCCGATGTTCTCCGGTAGATACTGCGTATCCCGGTAGTTTCCAATGGTGGCCATTGGAGACTGAAACAGAAGATTGAAGTAGGGAAAGAGGGGATTCTTGAATCTTACCCACATTTCATAAAGCCAGTATCCGCCGGTTGCGGCGATGCCGGAAAGCACACCGATGCCGTAAAAAAAAGACAGTAAGAACCGGGTTATGAAAGGGGTTTTCAGGGCAAAGAATGCCGCGCACAGTCCGATGGCATAGATGGCGACCGGCTGTTTAAAACCGATGGCCGCGCCGGCCAGAAAACCTGCCCCGATCACGATGGCAAGTTTCATCCGCCAACCGGATAATAACAAATGCCGCATCGCGGATAATATGACCCAAAGGGAAGACAGGATCAGTATGCTGAGAAGGTTGTCGCTGAACATGGTGCCCAGTTCGGAAATATCGGCTGCGCCCAGCATTCCGATCAGCGAAATGCCGAAACAGATTGTGCCTTGCTTCCAAGGGGAATTCTCACCATCGCGGGTTGAGGGGATCATCCGTCTGGCTATTGCCAGCAGGAGTGGAAAATTAAATCCCTGAATCCATCCCAGTAAAAACCCCACCCACATGGGAGAGAATAGATTAACGGCATAGTAAAAGGGAACATAAAGCAGCGGATTGTAGAAATTGGCGACCTGGCTGGGCAGGGCATCAAAATCCATTCTGTTGTTTATAAATGAATAGGGGTTGTAGTAGTGATAATTTCGAAGATCCCAGTTGGCGTCCTGGCCCAGCATGACGGACAGCACGCCAAACAGGGGCGGGACCATCAACCATGCCGCCAGGGTCAGCCATTTTTCAAATTTATTTGGCATAGACGGTGTGTAAAAGGTTTAAAGGGAGATAAGGAATCGGTAGTGATTGCAAATCACTGGCTTTCGATTTTGTTTAGCTATTGCCGGAGGTTATATTTTTTTTGAATGCGAATGGCTTCTGCAAACCGCTTGTTCAGCAAGTCAATGATAATGGAAATGGGTCGGTTCTGTCAAATTGCTTTTTGAAGCAGGCGACTGAAAGTGTCGGTGATTTCCCGGATTTTGAAGAGATAACCGGCGCAGAAAAGCAGCGCCAGGAAAAACAGGCCAGTGATACAGCAGATCAGCAGGTTTCCGCTTAGCCCCTTTTCGGGCGCCCACTGTGCCAGTCCCATTCGAAGTCCTTCCAGGAGAATTCCGATGGGGATGCTGAGAAGAATCATTTTTATATATCCCCGGCAAACGTCCCGGCTTTCGGCATTTTTGCTTCTGCGGTTCCATAGGGCATAGAGCAGTGTGACTTGAAACATGGCAGAGATGGATATAGATAGGGCTACGCCGCCGGCGCCCATGAGTTTCATGCCCAGAATGTAGAACGGAATGCTTATCAGAACTCCGACCGTGCTGTAAATGGCAGGGAAAAGCGTATTCTGGACAGCGTAGTATCCTCTGACCACAACGGTCTGAGCGGCAAAGGCAAAGGCACCGATCATCAGATACAACAGAACACCAGCGGTCTGGTTCGTGGCGGCTGCATCAAACCGCCCTCTTTCAAATAAAACCGCCACCACCTCATGCCGAAGGATGATCAGCAGCATTGAAAACGGAATGATCAGAGACAGGTATTTCAGGGTGTTGTCAAGGAGCCGGTTCATCTCCGGAAGCTTATTTTCGGCAGCCAGTCTTGCCATGTACGGAAAGGAAGCCATCCCCACGGCCTGCCCCAGAAGTCCGACCAGAATAAACATGATTCGAAGACCATAGTTCAGGCAGGCAATGCTGCCTTCCGGCAGGTAAGAGCCAAAAAACTTCAGAAAAAATTCCGTTGAAAATGTCATGGTAAGGCCAACTATCAGCGGGAGTGTCAACCTGATGTAGGCGATAAAATCCGGATGGGTGAAATCGAGGGTCAATGTATATTTCATGCCGACTTTTCTGGCGCCCTGGTACTGGATGGCAAAATTGCCAATAAATGAACCAGCCAGAACGCCCCAGGAAAAGCCCTCCATTTTCAGAACAGGTCCCAGAACCAGGCCGCAGGTAATAATGCCGATGTTATAAATCAGAGGGGCAAGGGCCGGAAGGGTAAAGGTTTCCTTGGCAAACTGGACAGCCGTTAACATGCCACCGGTAAAAAAGAAAAACTGGGCTGGCAGGATGATTCGGGTCATTCGAACGGCTTTGGCAAGAAGGATCGGATCTTTTATTCCCGGAGCGATCCATGACATCAGCTCCGGAGCAAAAAGCATTGAGATTCCGATAAAGATGATCAGCACGAGGCCGAAGCTGTTCATTATCACCGAAAAAACCTTCCAGCCTTCTTCTTCGCGGTTTGATGCCAGATATCCAGAAAAAATCGGGATAAAGGTGACCGACAAAAAACCGCTGGCAACAATATGGTTGAGGATTTCCGGAATTACAAACGCAATCTGATAAGCATCCACATCGCCCCTGGCGCCACCGGCGTAAGCAATGGCCATTTCCCGAAAAAGGCCAATGACACGGCTTAAAAACACCGAAGCCATTAGAATCAGAGAAGCGATACCGACTTTTTGATAAAGCGATTTTGACATGGAGTGCCGTCTGTATAATGAAGAAAAAGAGATTGAAATGGGTCGTTACAACATGATTTATCTTTTCACCGATTGCCCATGCTATCAAAGACCCGCCGATAACTCAAAGAAAAACGGATGGCTGGAGGTCTGCCTGATGAACGGTCATGTAACGCTTTTTCTCTGGCATGGAAACCCCTGGCCCCTTCCTTCATGCAAATTGACATCAAGGCGCAAGTGCTTATTATTAAAACAATAAATTTAAGTGATAGCTCTGACTGATTTGATAAGGAGGAAAGAAGATGCGGTTTGACAAATTTACGGTGAAATCTCAGGAACTCATTCAAAATGCTCAGTCTCTGGCATCCCGGCAGAACAATCAGCAGATTGAGCCGGAACACCTTTTGAGCGCCATGCTGGGCGAATCCGAGGGAATCACTTCATCCATTCTGCGCAAACTAGGGGTATCTCCCGCAAGCGTTGGTCAGGAGTTGATACTGGCCATGAACCGGTTCCCCAGAATCACCGGGGCCGCGGAAGTGTATATTTCACAGCGAACAAAATCGGTTCTGGATGCCGCCTTTGCCGAAGCCGACAAGATGAAGGATCAGTATGTCAGCATCGAGCATATCTTGCTGGCCGTATCCGATGAAAAGACGGGGGAAGCGGCAAAAATTCTGGGCCGGAACAGCATTACCCGTGAAGCCATTCTTAAGGTGCTGATGGATATTCGGGGATGCCAGAGAATTACCGATCCCAATCCCGAGGAAAAATACCAGGCCCTTGAAAAATTCAGCCGGAATTTAACGGATCTGGCCAGGCTCGGAAAACTCGATCCGGTCATCGGCAGGGATGATGAAATCCGCAGGGTGGTTCAGGTCCTGTCCCGGCGCACCAAGAACGATCCGGTGCTGATCGGAGAGCCGGGCGTGGGAAAAACCGCCATCATCGAGGGTCTTGCCCAGAGAATCGTGGCGGGCGATGTGTCCGAAACCCTGAAAAACAGAAGACTCGTGTCTCTGGACATGGGCGCGCTGATTGCTGGCTCCAAATACCGCGGGGAATTCGAAGATCGCCTGAAAGCGGTGCTAAAGGAAGTTGAGGCTGCTCAAGGTGAGGTCATCTTATTTATTGATGAACTGCATACCCTGGTTGGGGCAGGGGCTGCCGAAGGATCCATGGATGCTTCCAACATGCTTAAACCGGCCCTTGCACGGGGAACCCTGCGGTGCGTGGGCGCAACTACCCTGAACGAATACCGAAAGTATATTGAAAAAGACGCGGCTCTGGAAAGACGGTTTCAGCCGGTCATGGTCAAAGAACCTTCCGTGGAAGACACCATTGCCATTCTTCGAGGCCTCAAGGAAAAATACGAAGTGCATCATGGGGTCCGGATCAAGGATTCGGCCATCGTATCCGCAGTAACACTGTCTCACCGGTATATTTCAGACCGGTTTCTGCCGGACAAGGCCATTGACCTGATGGATGAATGCGCGTCCAAGCTGCGCATAGAAATCGACAGTATGCCCACGGAAATCGACGAAATCCAGCGGAAAATCACCCAGCTTGAAATCGAACGGGAAGCCTTGAAAAAGGAAACGGATGCTGTTTCCCGTGAGCGGCTGGCAAAGCTGGAAAAGGATTTAGGCCAGATGAAGGAAGAGATCCTGACCATGAAGGCCCACTGGCAGAATGAAAAAGATCTCATTCAGACCATTCGTAAGATCAAGGAAGAACAGGAACTGCTGGGCATTGAGGAACAGCAGGCCCAGCGGGAGGGGAACCTGGCGCGTGTGGCTGAAATCCGGTATGGGAAAGCTGTAGACCTGTCGCGGCGATTGAATGTAGCCAATGAAAACCTGGCCCGGCTCCAGGAACACAGCAAGATGCTCAAGGAGGAAGTAGATGATGAAGACATTGCCGAGGTCGTATCCCGATGGACCGGAATACCGGTCAGCAGAATGCTGGAAGGAGAGCGGGAAAAACTGGTGCATATGGAGGAGCGGCTCGGCCAGAGGGTGATCGGACAACAAGAGGCCATTGAAGCTGTATCCAACGCCGTGCGCCGGGCCAGATCCGGACTTCAGGATCCCAACCGGCCGATCGGGTCCTTTATTTTCATGGGCCCTACCGGCGTGGGGAAAACCGAGCTCGCCAAGGCCCTTGCAGAATTCATTTTCGACAGTGATCAGGCCATGGTGCGGATAGATATGTCGGAATACATGGAAAAACACGCGGTTTCCCGGCTGATCGGTGCACCTCCGGGTTATGTGGGGTATGACGAGGGCGGCTATCTGACCGAAGCGGTGCGCCGGCGGCCCTATTCGGTGGTGCTCTTTGATGAAATTGAAAAAGCGCATCCCGAAGTGTTCAACGTGCTGCTGCAGATTCTGGATGACGGCAGGATGACGGACGGGCAGGGCAGGACCGTTGACTTTAAAAACACCCTGATCATCATGACATCCAATGTCGGAAGCCAGTGGATTCTGGAGCTGGGCGAATCCCGGCGGGATGAAATGGAGCGCCGGATCACCGAGGCTCTGCGGGCCAGTTTCAAGCCCGAATTCTTGAACCGAATCGATGAAACCATCATCTTCCGGAATCTGACGTCCGACCAGATTCGAAGCATCGTGATGCTTCAGACTCAGCGGCTGGAACAACGGCTGGCCGATCGCCGCATTACCTTAAGTATTTCGGAAGGCGCCCGAAACCTGATTGTGGACAAGGGATATGATCCGATATACGGCGCCAGGCCCCTGAAGCGAGCGATTCAGAAATATCTGGAGAATCCGCTGTCCATGGCGATTCTGAAAGGAGAAATTCCGGACGGCAGCCGGATTGAGGCAAGGGTTGAAAACGATCGCCTGGTGTTTGATAAACATGAGAAATAAAATCATTGACCCTGAAGCGTTGTAATGGTAAAAAATACCGATTCGATAATGGAGGGATGGCTGAGTGGTTTAAAGCGGCGGTCTTGAAAACCGTTGAGTGTAACAGCTCCGTGGGTTCGAATCCTACTCCCTCCGCCAGAACAAGCGGCGGGAGGTGTACCCTCTTAATAAAAAGTCGACTATAGCGAATAACCCAACGGAGAGATGGCCGAGTAGGCTGAAGGCGCGCGCCTGCTAAGCGTGTGTAGGGGGAAACCTCTACCGAGGGTTCGAATCCCTCTCTCTCCGCCATTTTGATCCCAATAAGAACCCGATCTTTTGGATCGGGTTTTTTTATAAAGAAATAAAAGAGAACTGATGAATCCTCCGCATATTATGGTCCTGGGAATCGGCTGTATCCTGTTCCGGGACGAGGGCTTCGGCGTCCGCGTGGTTCAAAAACTCCAGGCCCAGTATGATTTTCCCGATCATGTGTCCCTGATAGATGGTGGCGTTTTGGGCGTTAACCTGCTGGGGGTGATGTCCGAGGCCGATTACCTGATTGTGGTGGATGCCATTCGGCACAAGGGGGCGCCCGGGGATGTTTACCGCCTGGAAAAGAGAGATCGATTTTCTCGAAGCCCTGACCCTGTGCCAGGCGCTCGACAAAGTGCCGGAAACGGTTATCGTCGGGGTGGAGCCTGCGGATATCGACACCCTTAGCATCGAACTGTCGCCTGTGGTCCTGCGCCAGGTGGAGCCCGTAATGGCGATGGTTCTTTCCGAGCTGGAACATCTTGGCGTTTGCTGTCAAAAAAGGAGTGAAGCCCGTGTGTCTTGCAATCCCCTCGAAGATTACCCACATTGATGAAAATGGAATGGCCACGATTGATGTGGATGGGGTTCAGCGAAAAACCAGCCTGCTGCTGATTGAAGATCCCCAGATCGGCGATTACGTCATTGTTCATGCCGGTTTTGCCATTCACAAGATTGATGAACAGTTCGCCCTGGAGTCCCTCGCTGTTTTAAGAGAGTCTCTGGCAATTTCCATGCAGACGGAATAGATTCAAAAAGCCCGGCCCGCCCCTCTATCGAACGCGTTGCCGCATCCGATAAATGCGTTGCTATTCCCTTCAGGAATTGCGCTCAACGCATCCGGACCAGGTAAGCGGTTCCCGTCTGTTTTTTTACAAGGTCACCAGCCTTTGAGCTTTGATATGAAGCCAGATGAAATCGTTGCACGAAAGCTGAATATTAACGGAATCGTTCAGGGCGTTGGTTTCAGACCCCACATCTATCAGCTTGCCCGCTTTCATCAGGTCATGGGGGAGATCTCCAATACCTCTTCCGGCGTTTCCATCCATGTGGAAGGCAGCCGTGAAAATATCGACCGGTTCTGCCGAAATCTGCCTACCGATCTTCCGCCGCTGGCTCATATCACGGACATTGCCGAAGCCCCGGATACGGTCAGGGGACTTGTCGATTTTTCGATCCTTCCCAGCACTGCCGGTCTGTTGCGCTCCACCCTGATCTCTCCGGATGTGTCGGTTTGCGAGGACTGCCTGAAAGAACTGTTTGATCCGGCGGACCGGAGATTCCTCTATCCGTTTATCAATTGCACTAACTGCGGGCCCCGCTATACGATCATTGACGATATTCCTTACGACCGGTGCCATACGTCGATGAAGCATTTTGTGATGTGCGACCGGTGCCGGTCCGAATATGATGATCCGCAAAACCGACGCTTCCATGCCCAGCCCAATGCCTGCCCGGTCTGCGGTCCCCAGGTGGCCCTTCATGACTCCGATGGGGGCCTGATTTCATGCGAAAACCCGGTTGAACAGGCTGGTCGGTATTTGAAACAGGGGAAAACCCTGGCAATTAAGGGACTGGGCGGGTTTCATCTGTCGGTTGATGCCCTAAACACACTTGCGGTGGAACGGCTCAGGCGCAGGAAGCACCGCGAGGAAAAACCGCTTGCCGTGATGTCCCCGGGTCTGGAAAGGATTCTGGAATATGCGCATGTCGCGCCTGAAGAAAAAGCCCTTTTGTCCTCGTTTCGACGTCCGATTGTGTTGCTCAGGAAAAAAGAGCCCTGCCTGCTCTCGGAAGCGGTATCTCCCCGGAATGCCTTCATCGGGGTGATGCTTCCCTACACGCCGCTGCATTATCTGCTGCTGGACCAGGGATTTACAGCCCTGGTGATGACCAGCGGAAACATGAGCGAGGAACCCATTGCCATTGACAATGACGATGCGTTTGCCCGGCTTTCCGGCATGGCCGACTATTTTCTGATTCACGACCGACAGATTTATCTTCGCAGCGACGATTCCCTGGTCAGGCTTGTTGCGGGCGCGGATCGGGTCATTCGCCGCTCCAGGGGGACTGTCCCGGTCCCTGTTTTTCTCCGCCGGTCCCTGTCGCCGGTGCTTGCCTGCGGTGCGGAACTCAAAAACACGGTCTGTCTGACCTCAGGCAATCGGGCGTTTCTGAGTCAGCACATCGGGGATCTGGAAAATTCGGCAACCTACGATTTTTTCTGCATGACCATCGAACACATGAAACGGATTCTTGACATCACGCCGCGGCTTTCCCGATTACCTCAGCACCCGCTATGCCATGGAGCAGCAGCAGGCCGGCATGGACCTGGTTCAGGTTCAACACCATCACGCCCATATCGTCAGCTGCATGGCCGAAAACCGGATCCAGGGGAAGTTGATCGGCCTGGCCTTTGACGGAACCGGCTACGGGGCGGATGGCGCGATATGGGGCGGCGAGTTTCTGATTGCCGATGAAACCGACTTTGACAGGGCCGGTCACCTGGCCTATGTTCCCCTGCCGGGCGGAGCCGCCGCCATCCGGGAGCCCTGGCGGATGGCGGCAAGCTACCTGTATACGGTTTTTGGCGAGAAGATGATGGATCTTGACCTTCCGCTGCTGCGGGAAATTGATACAAAAAAACTGATGTTTGTTCAGGACATGATGGTCAAGGGCGTCAACTGTCCCCGGACTTCCAGCATGGGAAGGCTGTTCGATGCGGTTGCCGCCATAATCGGCATACGCTATACGGTTGCCTATGAAGGACAGGCCGCCCTGGAGCTTGAAATGCTGGCGGATGACGGGGAATGGGAGGGCTATCCTTTTGAATGGCTGTCTGAAGACGGCTATCAAATCCTGCCCCATTCGATCATTCAGGGGGTGGTTCGGGATATGGAAAATCGCGTTTCACCGGGTGTGATCAGTGCCAGGTTTCACCGGACCGTCATTGACATGGCGGCTGCACTCTGCCGGGCGATTCGACAGGACAGCGGTTTGACCCGTGTGGGACTGAGCGGCGGTGTTTTTCAAAACGCTATGTTGCTGAAGGGCCTGATTCGGGAGCTTTCCGTGGACCGGTTCGAGGTTTTTTCCCACTCCCTGGTTCCGGCCAATGACGGCGGCATTTCCCTGGGGCAGGCGGTTTGTGCCGCGGGTGTGAAGTTGATGTGAGTATTTGGGGGGATGTTTAAGCGCATGGGTGTGGGAGGGGAGAGAATATGAGTATCAAACATCTGGAAGAATACCGGGACCCGGAACTGGCCCGGCGGCTGATTGACCGCATTCATGGCATCCACATAAAACCGGTCCGGCTGATGGAGGTTTGCGGTACCCATACGGTATCCATTTTCCGGAGCGGCATCCGGTCTGTTTTACCCGGTGAAATCTCGCTGGTATCGGGTCCGGGATGTCCGGTCTGCGTCACGGATCAAAGCGATATCGACGCCTTTATTGCCATTTCCCGGATGGACCAGGTGATCGTGGCAACGTTCGGCGATTTGATCCGGGTTCCGGGCACCGATTCCTCGCTTCAGGCCGAGCGCGCTTGCGGGCGGGATATCCGCGTGGTCTACTCGGCAATGGATGCCCTGGACATTGCCAAACAGCATCCGGACAAGCGGGTGGTCTTT
>JAPLJE010000218.1 GCA_026388755.1 Deltaproteobacteria bacterium
CGAAAAAGTCGGCGCCATGGCGCTTCCCATTGGTCCGGGAAATGTGGACATGCAGTGCCAGTTAATGTTGGATCTTCAGTCGACGGTTTTGTGCTGCACCGCATCTATGGGGCTCTTGATGGCAGAAGAAGTCAGCAGAAGAGGGATCGGCGATAAGATTCGAATCAAAAAAATCATATATGGATCCGAACGCGCATCGGTTTCCATGCGCAAAAAAATTTCCGAACTCTTTGGCGGCGCCGAGCTCTTTGACATTACCGGCCTTACCGAGCTTTACGGACCGGGAACCGGCATCGAATGTCCGGATCATGACTGTATTCATTACTGGGCAGATTACTATATCATGGAAATCATCAATCCAGACACGCTGGAGACGGTTCCGGACGGCGAATGGGGAGAAATGGTGGTAACCACCCTCTGCAAGGAGGCTGTTCCCCTGATTCGATATCGAACGCGGGACATTACCCGTATCATCCCGGGTTCCTGCACCTGCGGCACAATCATGCCAAGGCACTCTCGGATTCGGGGCCGGACCGATGACATGTTCAAGTTCCGGGCCGTCAATATTTATCCGTCGACCATTGATGCGATCGTCTCTGGCATACCGGCCCTGGGATCGGAGTATCAGATCCATCTGTCCAGGGATGCATCCGAGCGGGGCGTGATGCGGCTGGTGGTGGAGCGGGCCAAGGATATCGGGGAAGAAAGAAATGAGGAGCTGTCAAAAGAGCTCGTTCATCAGGTTAAGAAAAAAGTATTGATTACACCGGTTGCGGAGATCGTTCCTTATGGATCGTTGCCGCGGTCGGAGCGAAAAAGCAAACGCGTGTTTGATATGCGAATCGAAGACCCGATCGTCTAAGTGCGCAGCAAGCCGAATAATCGGTCCCGTAAAAGGGGGAATGGATGCGGCTGACTGTCGGGCATGAAACAACATGAGCATTTTTCTGGAGCATTCTGCAATGAATCAAAAAATATTTCAGATGGGCCTTTCAACCGAAACCGTTTCACTATACCTGCTCTGCTGCGGCCTTGCGGATTCCGGAGCGACCCTTTCCACAAAAAACCTTCTGGATATCTGGAATGCATCGCCCGAGACAATGAATGCAAGCTTTCTTGAGCTGGAAGATCGCGGGATTGTTTTGAAAATAATTTCAGATGGGAAGGCCCATCATATCTACAAGCTCACCGATGAGCACGACTGGAAATGATATCTATTCGATCTGGCTGCGGACACAGGCAACGATTTCCGAAGGGGATACATTGGTGCGGATTCCGGGGCAGAATCCTGCCATGATTTGCCAGTTTTGCGGGTCTTTCACAACGCTTGGAATAAATGGCCAGGCCTTGCACATGCGTGGCTTGACGGGATGAATCGTGCAGATCCTGTCTTTCCAGAAAACGCAGAATCCGTTTTCGACCTGGGCCAGAACGGGTTGATTGCCGGAAAGCTGACAATATTTTTCCAGAAATATGTGGGGATCCACATGAATAAAGGCTGCGATGGCCTGAACATCCTCATGGGAAACATAGGTTCCGCCGAATCCCTTGCAGCAGTCACCGCATTGCCGGCAGTTGAAAATATCTTGTGGCGTCAAGGGATCACAGGGCATAGCGGGTCTCCATGGCTCTTTTCAGGGTAACCTGATCAATGTATTTCAAGTCTCCTCCGATGGGAACTCCGGATGCAATGCGGGTGACCTTGACCGGAAATTTCTCCAGAAGACCCAAGAGATAAGAAGCCGTTGCCTCGCCTTCCACATGGGTTCCCGTGGCCAGAATGACTTCCTGAATCCCGCCTTCACCAATCCTTGCAATCAATTCCTTGATGCGGATGGCATCGGGTCCGATGCCATCCATGGGGGACAATGCGCCTTGAAGGACATGGTATCGTCCATTGTATGCGCCTGATTTTTCGATCGACACCATATCCGCAGGCTGTTCAACCACGCAGAGCAGCCGCTCATCCCTGGAAGGATTGCTGCAGATGCCGCACCGTTCTTCCTCGCTGAGCGAAAAACAGATGGAACACAATCTGACTTTGTCCTTCAGCTCACCGATGCTTCGCGCCAGCTGTTCCGCATCGCTACGGGAGGACCGGAGGATATACATGGCCAGACGCTCCGCGGTTTTTTCGCCGATGCCCGGAAGCTTGCTGAGCTGGCGAATGACCTGCCGAATGGATGTGGGGTAATGGTTCATGGCTGTTACATCAGTCCCGGGATATTCAGGCCCCCGGTGAGTTTGCTCATTTCACCGGAAACCATTTCCTGGGATTTGGCAAGGGCGTCATTGACTGCCGCAAGAATCAGATCCTGAAGCATTTCAACATCCTCTGGGTCCACCACTTCTTTTTCGATCTGAATGGAGACGATCTGCTGTTTGCCGTTGGCAATAACTTTGATCATTCCGCCGCCGGAAGCGGTTTCAACCGTTTTTTCAGACAGTTCTTCCTGAAGCTTTGCCATCTTGGCCTGAAGTTTCTGAGCCTGTTTCATCATATTTCCCATATTTTTCATCATGAGGGATTCTCCTTCTCTATCTTGATATCGACAACTGTTCCGCCAAAGATCTCAATGACATCGGCAACGAGGGGGTGGTTTAGCGCTTCCTGCCTCAGGTATTGGGTCTGGCTGGCCCGGACCTGGTTTTCCGGAAGTGGTTCTTTTTCAGCCTGGATGATCAGCTTTATCGGCCGTTCAAATAACTGATTGATGACCGATTTCAGCAGAGCTTCATTTTTCGGCTGGCGGATTCGGTTCAGGTTGAATCCATTTCCGAAAAAATGAATCTCCAGGGTATGATTCTCAATTTTCTTCAATTTGGATCTGGACAAAACAGGCGCAAGGGCCGGAGATGTTTCCGATACCTTATCCACAATCCGCTTCAAGGCTGCATCCAGCGCTGCTTCAGATTCCAGCGCTTCTATTCGAAGCGGTTGCTGCGGGCTTTTTTCTGGAGGCTGCGAATGAACGGATGCTAGCGGTTCCGGCCGAGGCAGTATCTGTTCGGGTTCGGGTCCTGGTTCCGGAACTGCATACGGGCGATGTTCTTCAACAAGCAGGTGCTGGGATGGATGATGGATTTCCTTTCGCAGTAGATCCAGCTTTTCAATGAGATCATCGATGGGCAGCGCGGGCCGGGTTTGAATAATTCTGAAGAATACCAATTCCAGGGCAATCCTGGGAAGGCTGGCGTAGCGAAGCGTGGCTTCCTCTGAAAACAGCATGTCAAAAATATGGTTCAGGGATGAAACCGAAACCGATTTCACTTGCTGCTGCATTCGGTCAATTTCATGGAGAGGAACATCAACGAGTTGCTGAGCATTTTTGCATATTTTGACAACAAGCAGGTTACGGAAATGTTCGACTATCGAGCTGTAAAGTCGCTTTAAGTCCAGACCGTTTTCATAACCGGTTTCAAGAAGATTCAGAATTTCGGTGATGTCCCCGTTTAAAACCGCTTGGGAAAAATCATAAATAAATTGTCTGTCAATGACTCCAAGAAGGCTAATGACCAGTTCGTGGGTGATTTTTCCTTCGGAAAAGGAAAGGATCTGATCAAGAAGGCTCAAGGCATCTCTCATGCTGCCGCCGGCTTCCTGAGAAACGATGAGAAGGCTTTCCGGCGGAATATCAACCGCTTCCTTCGTGCAAAGTGATTGAAGATGCTCAAGAATCGATCGGGTGTCAATCCGGCGAAGGTCATGCCTCTGACATCTGGAGAGAATGGTCAGGGGAATCTTCTGTGGCTCAGTGGTTGCAAACATGAACAGCACATGGGCAGGCGGCTCTTCAAGCGTCTTTAGCAAGGCATTAAAGGCTGCAGCCGAGAGCATGTGGACTTCATCGATGATGTAGATTTTATAGCGGCTGTGGGAAGGCATGTACCGAACATTGTCTCTGAGGTCACGCACCTGATCCACACTGTTGTTGGATGCCCCGTCAATTTCAAAGACATCGACCGCCTGACCCGAGGTGATCTCCATGCACGACCGGCAGACATTACAGGGCGAGACGGTCGGGCCCTGCTGGCAGTTCAGCGCTTTCGCCAGAATACGGGCAATGGTGGTTTTGCCGGTTCCCCTTGGCCCGGTAAACAAAATGGCATGGGCTACCCGTCCGGAGGAGATGGCATGGCTGAGGGTTTGTGTAACATGATTTTGTTTGACGACATCAGCAAAGGTCTGAGGTCGATATTTACGGGCAAGAACCAGATAAGACATATTGATTTCCTGGCAGAGAATCATCGGAAGGTCAGCAGAGAGCGCGTTCACGCCACAAATCGGGGCTGGAATGGATATGAAACTGGCGGAGAGAGAGGGATTTGAACCCTCGGCGCCGCTATTAACAGCGCACACGATTTCCAGTCGTGCTCCTTCAGCCGCTCGGACATCTCTCCAGAATCAAACAGGGGATCATCATTCAGGCCCAAATCTTTGGCGGAGAGGGTGGGATTTGAACCCACGATCCCGTTTTTAAACAGGATACCGCTTTTCGAGAGCGGGGCCATCAGCCGCTCGGCCACCTCTCCATCACCCTCTGACTTAAGACGACCATCAATATACTTTTTGAGAATTCCTGTCAATGATCTCATTGAGGTTTTTTGCATTCATACTTGAATAACCCCCTGCTTTGTAGTATTTCTTGCCCGCGATCTGTAAGAAGTCAGAATGCTGTGATAAAAAGCCGTGCAGGAATACTTGCAATTCATTCATTGTTTTTATAAGGATATTGTCTGATGGCCAAAATTGTTCCATTCCGTGGAATCGTATATAACCCCGAAAGGGTAGAGAATCTGGCAAATGTTGCCACCCCCCCGTACGATGTGATAACGCCTCAGGAGCAGCTTGCCTTTTATGAGCGCCATCCCTGGAATATCATTCGGTTGATCCTGGGAAAGACATCTGAAAAGGATACGCCCCAGGACAATCGCCATACCCGTTCGGCGGGTTTTTTTAATGCCTGGCTGTCCGAAGGCATCCTGGTTCAGGATCCTTCTCCGGCATTTTATCTGACGTCCATTGATTTTTCTGTTCAATCCCGAAAGATCACCCGATGGGGTGTGATTTCACTGGTAGCTCTGGAGCCTTTTGAAAAAGGCGTGGTACTGCCGCACGAGAAAACCTTTTCCAGGGTGAAGTCGGAAAGACTGGAGCTGATGAAATCCTGTCACGCCAATTACAGCCCGGTTTTTTCCCTGTATTCGGATGCCGAACAGATGGTTCTGAATACCCTGAGACAGTCCTGTTCTGAAATGGCGCCAGACATGAAACCGGACATGAATTTTGTCGATACCTACGGCCACCGCCATCAGTTGTGGCGGGTAACGGATGTGGCAGTCCACCAGAGAATTTCCGATTTCATGAACGACAAATCCATCTTTATAGCAGATGGCCACCACCGTTATGAAACCGCCTTGAACTACCGGCAGTGGATAGCGGACCGGACACCGGGGTTTTCTCCAGAGCATCCGGCCAATTTCATCATGATGTATTTATGCGGCATGGAAGATCCGGGACTGGTGATTCTGCCCGCGCACCGCATGGTGAAGGCGGTTTCTCCGGAAAAAATGGATCGGCTTATCACCGCTGCGGAAGACTGCTTTGATATCAGCCGGTTTTCAATGGAAGCCGGAATCGGCACCGGGACGGAAAAG
>JAPLJE010000042.1 GCA_026388755.1 Deltaproteobacteria bacterium
AAACACGACCGAAATTGGCTGGTTGAAATGTGGGAATGACGCCATAAATGACGAGAATAATGGCTCCTGCAAGAGCATATCCCAGAGATTTTCCTTCGCGCATTCACAACCAGACCAGATACCCACCGCCTATTTCACACAGGCCCGCAGCGAAAAAATAGATCAGGGATTGAATTGTTTGAGCGGCTCTCATCCCATGTCATCCAGAAAACACTTTACAATCAGCATGTCACCCCCCCCTCTGCGTCTGGGTATTCTCAATGTTTGGAATTTCCAGGATCATCCGAAAAACCCCTGATCTTGAATCGGTCATCAAGCAATATCACTGACACAAGCACAATCCAAAATCAAGGTCCAAAACTCGCTCATGTTATCTGGCACATTATTATCCAGTGCTCAGGGTGCATCGACACAAATGTCGAATCCCATTCAGAGCACATATCACGGAACTGTTACAGGGACCGAACCTTTGTATTGTTGTCATCCGGATCTTTGTCCTGGCAGGATTCCGGTCTGAGTGTTTTTTCAATATTGCCTTTTAAACCCATTTCTTTCGAATTTCGCCATGTGCACCACCCCGTAGCGCATAATATCTGAGTGGATATTTTGTATCCATTTATTCCCCTTTCTCCGCAACCGATACCAAAATTTGTTACCCACAATTCAATGCTGACGGGCTGTAGATCCCATATGCAAAGAGTTGGCACGAAGGTTGCTGTTTAGAAAGACGAAAACGCTATAATCGCATGTTCATAGAATTCAACATCAAAAATAAAGGAGATTGTCATGACTAAACATTGGCTTACAAAAACGGTTGTGATTGGGGTGGCAGTGATGATGATTGGCATGAGTGCCAGCGCCATTGCGGGAATGGGCAGAGGTGGAATGGGGGGAGGCGGCATGTGGGGAATCAACAGCAGCAACCTGACCGATGCGCAAATCAGTCAACTGGAATCAGAACAAAAAGCATTCACGGAATCTACACAGGATATTCGTCTGCAGCTCAAGGAAAAAAACAGCTCATTGCGATTTGAACAAAGCAAGAAAGCCCCGGATACTGCAAAAATTTCATCCCTGCAAAATGACGTGACGGCACTGAGATCGCAATTAGACCAAAAGCGTCAGGCACACTTATCTGCAATGAAACAGATTGACCCCAACTTCAGTCAAGGAAGAGGCCGGGGCGCGGGTATGGGAGCGGGTATGAGCCGGGGGGTGGGCATGGGCCGCGGTTATTGCATGAGTAACTGAAAGGGAGCATGAAAAAATGAAAACATCCCCCGACTTGAAATGTCGGGGGAATGATCACTAAACTTTATCTCCGGAAAGTCACGGCCCGGCGCGTTTGATCCATCAACCCTGAAGCTTTTCCGCATGAGGACGCTTCGCGATGTCCTGCCAGTCGTTCCAGATTCTTTTGTTCAGGCGAAAATATTCGATGGAGCAAAAGGATGCGTTCCCTCGATGACTTTGATGCCGGCCTTTGCGGTAATTTTTTTGATGAGCTCTTCCTTATTTGGACATTGTTCGGCGATGCAGGGCGCGATATGTATCACAGTGGGTTTTTCATTCATAGGCGCATTCCAGAGCTTTGCCTGCATCAGTCGGGTGACGATGGCCGACGCCGGGCACCCTCCGCATCCAACTATGCCCATGATCTCCGCGTCGGTATCCTCGTAGATTTCAAAAACTCCTTGGCGTCTGTTAAAAGCCACCAGGCAACGGGAACAGCCGATGCAAATATCATCCATGGCGTTTTTACATCCAACAATCAAAATCTTTTCCATGTCAAACCTCCAGACGTAAAATTAAATGATTCTAAATTGTTAAAATAGAGTTTAGAACTTCCTGCCTTTCCTTGCGGACTATCAAGGGGCGCAAAAATCGTGCGATGTCATCTCCATGCCGGAGTTCATGTCTGGAATATGGTCAAGAAATCAGGATAAATATTATTACATCGAAATCAAATCCGCAAGACCCCATATCGACACAATCAACTCCGTCCGGGTTTCATGTGTTCAACTGCATGGGGGCTGAATCCGAGGGCATG
>JAPLJE010000713.1 GCA_026388755.1 Deltaproteobacteria bacterium
CTAAATAACCAGTGGAGTGCCGGCAATCAGCCCGAATACGAAAATGATCCTCAGAAATACCATGAGTACCTTCACTCGGCACAAGAGAAATACCACTAACCCCAGAGCCGGATCAGCCGTTTGCCTTCCTTAAGCTCAGCCCGGATTTTTTCCATATGACGCAGGGTGGCGAGTTCGTGCTCCAGAACCTTCTCACTGATTTGAAGTTGGACCGAGAGCCTCCCGGGTTCCATGGGGCCTTCTTTTTGCAGCACTGTCAGAATCTGTTGTTGAACAGGATTTAGCTGGGATTCAAAATCTTGATTTTTAGCAAACGACTTTGCGCTGTACACGGCCCAGGGTTCGCATGCCTTTGCCGGAGAAAGAAGGTCCATGCAACAATCCTCGCAAAGGATCTGTCCGTGAAGCTGTCTGTCTTCCCCCTCGGCAATATCGATTTTGCATTTTTCACATTGCATTCTGTCTCTCCATCGAAGATGTTCATCTTACAACCCCAGATATCGGGCCAAGTCTCCCCAGATTTTTTTGACCGCTGCTGCGCTTTCAGAATGGGGGTCATATTCAATAATCGTCTTACCCTGAACCATTGCTTTTGTAAAGACCGGATCAAAAGGGATCCGGCCCATGACAGTCATGTCTTTTTCTTTCGCATAGGCCTCAATGGCTTGTCCCATATCGGGATTGAGATCATATTTGTTGACACAGACCATGGCCGGGACCCTGAAGAAGGCGGCAAGTTCCGCCACCCGCTCCATGTCGTGCTTGCCCGAAACCGTGGGCTCGGTCACGATAAGCGCAGCCGTGGCGCCGCCAAGGGAGGCAATTACCGGACAACCGATACCCGGAGGGCCATCCGTTAATAGCAGATCCAGATTTTTCTTTCCGGCAAGCAATTTGCCCTGCTGGCGGATCAGGCTGACAAGCTTGCCCGAATTTTCCTCGGCGATGCCCAGTCTGGCATGCGCCATGGGTCCGAACCGCGTATCGGAAAGAAACCACTCGCCGCAGGTGTCCAAAGGAAAATCGATGGCCTTTTCCGGACAAAAATAATAGCAGACCCCGCACCCTTCGCATGCAATGGGATCCACAATAAACGCTTCGCTGATGGCGTTCCATTTGCACAATTCCCGGCACAGGCCGCATTGCGTACACGGGTCCGGGTTGATTACCGCCGTATGGCCGGATTCAAAATCATGACGCTCCACAATCCGGGGATCCATAATCAGATGAAGGTCCGCTGCGTCCACATCCGCGTCACAAAGCACCATCCCCTTTGCCAGGGAAGCAAAAGCGGCCAGCAGGCTTGTTTTACCGGTCCCGCCTTTTCCGCTGATAACGATCAGTTCTTTCATAAGACGTCTCTTTTCCTTGATTCTTGGGGGTTATTCCGACTTGGGTGTTTGAGAGAGAATTTCTGCAATCCGATGGTGCAGGTTCAGGAATCTTTCTTTCCATTCGGGCATCCCTTCCACGAGCATTTCGCCCCGCGAATAGGCCTCCGCGATTTTTCGATCAAACGGGATCTCCATCAAAATGGGCATTCCCAGGCCTTCTGCATACTCCCTGACGTGATCATCGCCCATGTCTGAGCGGTTGATAACCAGGCCACAGGGGATATCAAGGATTTTCACGGCCCCCACGGCAAGCGTAAGGTCGTGCAGACCGAAAGGTGTGGGTTCGGTCACCAGGAGAACGAAGTCTGCCCCTTTCATGGCGGCGATGACGGGGCACGAAGTACCGGGAGGGGCGTCGATAAGGGTCAGGGCACCGGGCCTTGCATATCCCCGTACTTTTCGAATCAAAGGGGGAGACATGGCCTCGCCGACCCGCAGTTTTCCATGAACGAATTCCAGCCCGTTTCGGCTGCCCCGTTCGATGACACCGATTTCGCGGCCCGTCTCCGTGATGGCCTTTTCCGGACAGACGCGCATGCAGCCGCCGCAACTATGGCAGAGTTCAGGGAAAGGCAGGACGGTTTTGCTCATGATGACAATCGCCTTGAAC
>JAPLJE010000410.1 GCA_026388755.1 Deltaproteobacteria bacterium
AGCCCGGATTTCATCAGATGCGCCATCTCGCGGGTAATCAGCAACAGTTCCTTGCTGTTTAGACTGCGTCCGGATCGCTTCAGCAGGGACTGCCGGGACGGGTGTCCATCGATCCACCTGACCAGCATCAACCCCTTTGCCTGAAGCGTCAGAATCAGGTCATCTTTCGTGTTGGCTTCGCCGCTGTCGATGATCCGTCTGCCTTCGGCATTCATGGCTTCATAAGAAAAACGCGGCATCAGCGGGTTACCCTCAACACTTCCTCGTATGTGGTGATGCCGTTTTTAACTTTGTCCATCCCATCCATTCTCAAAGAAATCATACCATTTTGCATCGCCACCCGGTATACTTCATTTCGGTCCGATCCCCGGACAATTTCGCGCTGAATGACTTCATCCACCGGTAAAAACTCATAGATTCCGAGCCGTCCCCGGTATCCGGAGCCGGCGCATTCCTTGCAGCCCATTCCCCTGGCATAGGTGGGGGCAATTTCATCCGGAAGCAGATCCAGTTCCCGAGCCAGCAGTAACCGTTCATCATCGGCAAGGTGAAATGTTTTCTTGCACTGCGGACACACTCTTCGAACCAACCGCTGAGCCAGGACAGCCACCACGGAAGAGGCGATCAGAAAACGTTCAACGCCCATATCTTCCAGCCGGGTAATGGCGCCTGCAGCATCATTGGTATGCAGCGTGGAAAACACCACATGCCCGGTAAGGGCTGCCTGAATCGCAATTTCAGCGGTTTCCAGATCCCGGATTTCGCCGATCAGCATGACATCCGGGTCCTGCCGCAGAAAGGTTCTCAAGGTGTGGGCAAACGTCAGGCCGATATTGGGTTGCACCTGAACCTGATTGACACCATCCATCTGATACTCCACCGGATCTTCAACGGTCACGATTTTTTTATCCGGTGAGTTGATGGTGTTCAGGGCTGAATAGAGTGTTGTGGTTTTGCCGGAGCCTGTAGGCCCCGTAACCAGAATCATGCCATATGGCAGGGATATCGTGGATCTGAATTTATCCCGAATCGACTCCGGAAATCCCAGGGTATCCATATCCAGCTCGACATTTTCCTTGTGGAGCAGCCTGAGTACCAGGCTTTCGCCAAAATGGGTCGGAAGCGAGGATACCCGAATATCAATATCTTCACGACCTATCTTAAACTTGATCCGGCCATCCTGAGGCAGCCGCATTTCCGCAATATCCATCTTGGCCATGAGTTTGACCCGGGAATGTATCGGACCTGCACATGCAGCTTCCGGGGCTCAATATGAATATCGGATGCACCGACTTCCAGGGCTTTGGCGATCAGATGATTCACCAGTCGAATGACCGGAGCCTCGGAGGCCATGTCCTTTAAATGTTCCGGACTGTCCCAGAGCTGGTCCTCCAGGCTCACATCCAAGTCATCGGCCCTTTCACCCGATGTCATATCCACTTCCGCTTCATACCAGCGATACACGAACTGGGAAATCGTCTCTTCCGAAGCCCGGCAAATATTCAGCGACTTGTCGTAAGTCCGCTCAATCACCTCGCGGGTGGTAAAATCCAGCGGATCGGCCATTGCCACCAGCACCTTGCCATTGGAATCATCCAGGGGAAGAAACCGGAAGCGCTTCATATAATGCGATTTAAAGGGATTTAAGGCAGGCGGGTTTTCCGGAAAGCCGCTTTCTTCAAGCTCCGGAAACTCCGCGAACACCGGCGGTTCATCACAGACGCAGACAGGGATATCCACTTCCGGAGGCAGCCTTCGGAACCGCTTCATGAGCGTCTGCTTCATATTATCAAAGGAAGTATTCAACACTATTGCCAGCTTACGATGTTGCTGTCGCCCCCTGCTGCTCCGTCCGGCCCGTAGCTGATCAGATCATAAGGCCCGTGATCCCCCGGACTCGTGTACACAAACGGCCGGCCCCAGGGATCCTGAGGAATCTGTTTGGGCAGGTAGGGTCCATCCCAGTTGGCCAGCGCGCCGGGTTTGGTTCTTAATGCTTCAAGGCCCTCCGCAGTCGTGGGATAGCGGCCATTGTCCAGGCGAAATTCATCCAGAGCCGATCCAAAAAGCTCAATCTGTGTTTTGGCGGTTTTCAACTTGGCCTTATCCACTTTTCCGAAAAATTTAGGCGCCACCAGGGCTGAAAGCAGCCCCAGAATAATAATCACCACCAGAAGTTCGATCAGGGTAAAGCCTTCCTGTTTCCGGCGTCCATTGTTGTTCATGAGTTCCTCCAAATGTTGCAACTACTCGGGT
>JAPLJE010000698.1 GCA_026388755.1 Deltaproteobacteria bacterium
CGGCGAAGATGCGATCACAAAATTCATGGAGAACAGGGAACGGATTAGCCTCGTCCTGCTTGACATGATTATGCCGAAGAAAAACGGGAAAGAGGTTAGTGAGGCGATCAGAAAAGTCAGCCCTCGGATAAAACTTCTCTTTGCGAGTGGGTATACCAAGGATATCATCAAGTCCAAAGAATGGGCAGAGGCCGGTTTTGACTTCATCCACAAGCCCTTCCGGTCGAATGACCTTTTGATAAAGGTGAGGGAGATTCTGGACAGATGAATATAAGTGTGAGAATAAGATGTATGAGGAACTTAATAAAATAAACACCTGAAATGCATATTCAAGAGAGGAGTTAAGGGGATCTCCAATGCCGAACGAAAAGATATTGATCGTCGATGATGAGGAAGTCAATCTCAGGCTGCTCATCCAGTGGCTCATTCCGTTAGGCTATGATATTGAACTTGCCTCAAACGGAGAAGATGCGGTGCTCAAGGCCAGGAACAGCAGACCCGACCTGATCATACTTGACATCATGATGCCGGTCATGGATGGCTACGAAGCCTGCAAAATTATAAAAGAAGACCCTGAGACAAAGAATATACCGATAATTATCGCAACTGCGCTTCTCGATAGAGAATCAAAATTAAAAGGGCTCTCGGTCTCCGCAAATGATTTTCTTTCCAAACCCATCGATCAGGTCGAATTAACCATCCGTGTCAAGAACCTTCTCAAGATCAAGGCCTTCGAAGACTTTATGCTCAGGCATAATCAGATACTTGAAAAGGAGGTGCGGGAAAGAACGCAGGACCTTAAAAATATGAGCAACGATATGGTGCGGAAACTTACGGCAGCCGCAGAATATCGTGATATGGGAACAGGCACTCATATATCGAGGATTGGGTTTTATGCCAACAAGATCGCAGAGGCGATGGATATGCCGATTGAATTTATTGAGACGATAACCTTTGCGAGCTCGCTGCATGACATCGGTAAGATCGGGATACCGGACAGCATACTATTAAAGCCGGGTCCTCTTACATGGGATGAATTTGAAATCATGAAAACTCATTGCGCAATGGGTGAGAAGATACTCTCGGGATCAACCTATCCCGGTATTCAGATGGCTGCCTCCATTGCCTTAAATCATCACGAACGGTGGGACGGCGGAGGATATCCGGGTAGGCGTAAAGGAGAAGAAACACCCGTTGAGGGCAGGATAGTTATGCTCGTCGATCAGTATGACGGTCTAAGGTGTCAAGGGCCCTACAAACCGGCCTTTGATCATCAAAAGACGTTCAAGATTATCACCGAGGGTGACGGAAGGACCATGCCGGAACATTTTGATCCGGCGGTTCTCAATGCCTTCAAGGAAATCGCACCCGTATTTGAAACGATATTCGATCAGCATCCCTAGAAATTATCTGTGTGTCCAGCTTCATCATCTTGGTTTTTCTTTGCTTGGAGAAGCCACTTTGAAGAGGCAGGCGGGAAGATCCGTACGGATATCCGGCGCAATCTTCGCGGATGTAATTATCCGGCCCTTCGGGGCTACTGCATTTTTATATATGTAATGGCGTTGATTACGGCGCCTTGCGGGTCCTGAATCACGCAAAATCGTCCGACGTTTGGAATGTCCGTGGGTGGTACCAATAGCTTGGCGCCAAGCTGTTCCGCAGTTTTCGCCGTCAAGTCAACATCATCGACGGTGACGTAGGCGCCCCACATCGGCGGCATTCCCTGGGCTTCTTTTGGAATCGTCATGATTCCGCCAATCCCCTTGTTTCCCGCCTTGACCACAGTGTAGGTCATCCCCGGCATTGACATGTCCTCGGTGTCCCATCCGAATAGCTTGGCGTAGAAGGCTTTCGCCGCTTCCACATCCGTTGTTAACAGCTCGCACCAACTGAAAGCCCCGTGTTGTTTGAATTGCTCATCCATGGTCTTTTCCTCCTGTTCTCGGTAAGGGTTAAACAGCTTTGATATTTAACGATAGGCATTGTTCCCTGAATTTCAATTCTGTTATCGCAAAACGTTTATGACGATATGCACCGAGATGCTTTGTAAACCGGCTCGACCAAGTGTTTGATTGAGACAAACACCGATTGTTCTGCATGGGTGCTGATACCCAATCATATTTTATTTCAAAGTCTGCAAATGCTGAAAGAAAACAGGTGAAAATAATACGTTCATTTGACAGGTGAAAACAATGTGCTTAATTTTTTATACAAATAATAACCAACGAGAAATTGGTTATTAGAGATAATTATATATTGCACGTATTTTGAAAGTTAGTGTCCTGTAATGAATGATCACTACTTTCCTTGATGAGAATGTTTTATGTTATCAAAAAGGGAAGCAAACCACATGACAACACCAACTATCAAAGGAGGTTGACATGATGAATGTAACTGATTACTGCAAATATGTTGAGCAGGAACTGACGACATGGAAGGCAAGGCTATATGATGCAAATCGAAAGATCGATTTATTGTCGTGTAGTGTAAAGGATAAAATACTTGGCAATATGGGCGATCTGAAAATGATTATAGCCGATATGGAAGAACGAATTCAAGCGCTTTCAACCGAATGTCTGACAGAGTGGAGCCCCATTAAAAAAGAGATCGATGCAGGCCATATGGACATGAGGAGCAAATTCGAAGAAACCATGAACCTGATCGGCAATGCTTCACCTGTTTCCATTCCAGGTTGATCGAAAACAGACATCACTCGCATCGTATGCACACATACAATGATGCGGTTAAGAATATTTATTTACTAAGAGGCAACCCGATGATTAGGTTGCCTCTTTTTATTGGTTTTTATGCAGCGGCAACAGCCGTAGACATGGATTGCCGTGGTCTATGGAGGTAGTTTGCCCGTTGAAAGCAGTGGCGTCATGCACTTGCAAGCATGGTGCGTGCCTTGGCCGCTATTGCTTTGGGGAAGGCGCATGATTTTCGCGCAACCGTGTCCATGTGGACGCCTTTCAACGTTGTACGAGCAACAACTTCATTGGTCTCGTCGAGTACCATCTCATGAGTAAAGTGCAGGCTTTTCTCTTTAAACTCGAGTAATGTGGTTCGAACAGTGACGACTGCGGTGGTCCCCAAAATCTGGACAATGTGCTAAGCTCTGGGTCACAACCCCTGAAAGGAGCTTCATATGATTAAGAAACGAAAACAGTACAGTCCGGAATTCAAGGCAAAAGTGGCGCTGGCTGCCCTGAGAAATGAGGA
>JAPLJE010000603.1 GCA_026388755.1 Deltaproteobacteria bacterium
GCTATCGATCCTACCATAGAAAAAAGGAGATAAGCATATGGAGAAGCAAAAGCTCACCTACGATGTACAGATGTTCCAGGACACTTTCGAAAACGAATTTACCTACCTCAACGGCTTTCTTCGCAATGTTCATCGCTTCAAGGAGCGCACTGCCCTGACATGCCCCCAACGAGGCCGGTCTTGGTCGTATCCGCAGGTTAACGCCGCATGTAACAAACTATCCCATGCATTGATGGCCGATGGCGTGGAAAGACAGCAGATCGTTATGTACCAGCTTTTCAACTGTGCTGAATTCGCCTTTCTCTACCTGGCGCCTCAAAAAATCGGCGCCATTAATTGTCCCATTAATTTTCGCCTTTCTTTTGGGGAAACCGCCTATATCCTCGATGACAGCAAGCCGAAAGTCTATTTTTACGACAGCGAGTTAAAAGAAACCGCGGAAAAGGCGCTGAATATGGCAAAACATAAGCCGGCCAGAGTGGTCATGGTGGATATCTCTGGCAATGAGAAACCCTTTGCCGGGTCTATCACATACGAGGAATATGTCAGGGGCAAATCCGAGGTGGATCCGGATATAAAAAGGCCTTCCGGGATCTACAGCGAAGTCACTCGGCTCTACACCTCCGGGACCACAGGCATGCCAAAAGGGGTCCCTCTGAACAATATCAACGAAATAATGAGCGCCCACGATGTGATGATGCATTTTCCCCTGGGTCCGACCGATAAGACCATGAACATGACCCCCTGGTTCCACCGGGGCGGGCTTTACTCCGGTGGCCCCAATCCGACGCTCTACGCCGGCGGGTCCCTGGTGGTGCTGCGGTCCTTCGACCCAAAGGCAATTCTCGATCATGTGGAATCGTATGGCCTTACTTTCCTTATTGGCGCACCGGTGACGCTGAAAGCCCTTTATGATGAGCAACTTGAAAAGCCCCGCGATCTTCAAAAACTCAAAGGCGTGGTGACCATGGGAGCCCCCCTTGAAAGAAAGGCGTGTATTGAATTTCAGAAAGTTCTGACTCCGAATATTTTCAATGGCTACGGATCCACGGAAGCATTCTGGAACACATTTCTTCGGCCGCACGATTTGCCCGAGATGGCGGGCACGGCGGGCCGTTCGTGCACTGACGACGACATGGCCGTGGTTAGAGTCCATCCGGGCCGCCTGGCGGAGCCGGAAGATATGGTGGCAAAGGATGGCCAGGAGGTGGGAGAAGTCATCATTCGCGCGCCTGGAAAGTGTTCCTATACCTACATAAACAGGGAAAATGAGGCAAGGGCCAAATACTTCAAGGGATGGCTGTATATCGGAGATCTGGCCACCTGGAATGAAAAAGAATTCGTCACCATCGTTGGCCGAAAGGACGATATGATCATCTCTGGAGGTGAAAACATACAGCCGGTTCAGGTGGAGGAGGTCATCAACGAAAATCCCAAGGTGAAAGACTGCGCGGTCACCAGTGTCCCCGATGAGAAGTGGGGAGAGCTGGTCGTGGCCTATGTGGTGAAACAAGATCCTTCCTTGACGGCGTCCGAGCTGGACATATTTTGCAAAGAACACCCCATGCTGGCCAGTTTCAAACGGCCCCGATATTACCGTTTTGTCGAAGCCCTGCATATGACGGCGACTGGAAAGAAGATCCATTACAAGATCAAGCAGAAGGCAAAGGAAGAAATGGCGGAAGGCTTGCTCGAGAAGGCTTCTGCACTTTGAAGCTGTATGGCCTACCAGCAACGTATTCAAACATAAAATCATAGAGATATGGAAAATGGGGGCAAGCTTTTTTGCCCGATTTCCGATATCAGATATGCAAACCATCATTTCGGAGGAAAACAAATGAATTTTGAACTGACACAATCACAAAAAGGCATCATGACTGCAGCACGCGAATTCGCCACAAAGGAGTTTGATCCACAACTGGCTCTAGAACTGGAGAAAAAGCATGAGTTCCCGAAAGCGTTGTACAAAAAAGCCGCGAGCCTTGGATTCGTGGCCCCTTATGTGGATGAAGCTTATGGAGGAGACGGCTTGAGTATCCTCGAAAATGTGCTCATCGTGGAGGAGTTCTGTCGGGCCGATTCAAGCATCGGTCTGGCCATTGACCTGGCTGCTCTGCCTTGTAAATTTTTGTACCGGTATGGTAACCATGACCAGAAGACGCGCTACCTGTCCAAAATTACATCCGGGGAATTCGGGGCCGCCATCGCTCTGACTGAACCGGACCATGGAAGTGACATCACCAGCATGGATACGGTAGCCACGAGAAAAAATGGGAGCTACCGGCTTTCAGGGACCAAGACGTTTATCACCAATGGAACTATTGCCGATTTTTATACGGTTCTTTGTCAGACCGATCCGGATGCGTCTCCAAAATACAAGGGGATGAGCATTCTGATCGTGGACCGCGACATGATCGGAAAAAATTTTCAAGTCAATGAGTTGGGAGAAAAAATGGGCATTCGATTGACCAGTTCCGCAGAACTGGTATTCGACGACCTGGAAGTGCCGGCGAAAAATGTCCTAGGCGAAGCGGGTCAGGGATTTTATCAAGCCATGGGATTTTTCGAGGAGAGCAAGATCGAGATTGCTGCGCAGGCCGTGGGCTTGGCTCAGGGGGCGTTCGATATGGCCTACCAGTATGCAAAAGAGAGAAAACAGTTTGGCAAACCCATTGCCTGTTTTCAGGCCATGCAGCATAAATTTGTGGACATGTACCTTAAGATCGAAAACGCCCGGAATCTGGTTTACAAGGCGGCATTCAAGTTCGACCAGGGCCAGCGCGATCACAGGGCGGTTGCCCTGGCAAAATACTACGCCGCCAACATCGCCAATGAAGTGGCTTACGATGCGATGCAGGTGTTCGGCGGATACGGATATTTTCAGGAGTACAAGGTGGAGCGATACTACCGGGATGCCCGGATATTATCGATTTATGAAGGAACCGCAGAGATCCAGAAAAACATCATCGGCACATCGCTTTTTCCAAACTTAACCTAACTGAATAACATTGAGTCATTCCAGATAAGAAAGCTATTATTCCTTGTAGCCAGGCATGAACCAGAGTTTTCAAACCGGCTCTGAGAATTGTTCCCAAAATGTGATTTAATCGGCCACCAGTTGCTGCACGGTGCGGATCGGCCGACTGATAGCTCCGTAACGACCCCCTATCTGCACTTTTCACAGGATCGACGGGATCGTCTATGAAAAAGCCGATACTGATACCATTTGTCAAATTGAGGCAGATATTGGAATAAAATAGAATTTAAAATCATCCTCCAGAGAAACTCATTTGTGAATCAACTCTACCAGTTCCAGTGCGCGAGAAAGAAGGGCTCTTCCCGAATCAAGCCCAGCCTGATCCTCAAGTATTCCGATACGTACAGAGGGGTCGAATTTTCCTTCACCATGATTGCTGGCGACAGCTGAGGCTCCCATAGGGCTGATGCATGAGTGAACTGTTGCAGGAATCATGTCCAATGTCATGAAGGCATAGAGATGTGAAAGGTGGGTTGTTTCCATGCCGCCGTGCCGCAACCAGGAAACACCGGCGCTTATTCCGATTTTGTTTCGCAGTTTTCCTCCAGCCATGTTACCGAAAATAAAAACTCGAAGGCGGTCAATAAAGGTAGCCATCATTCCGCTGGTTCGCATGAAGTAAACCGGGCTGGCTAAAACGATGATATCCGCACCTTCCAGTTTTTTAAATATCGACTGGGCGTCATCTTCAAGCGAGCAGTATTTTCCCGCCTTTTGTTTGGTAAGGCAGAAGTTGCAGTGGATACAGTTTTTAATTTCCATACCTGAAAGGCCGACTGTTTCTGTTTCGATTCCTTTTCCCACAGCCGTTTCCATGATCGACGCCAGAAAAGAATCCACGTTTCCGTTTTTTACAGGACTTCCTGAAATTCCCAAAATTTTATATGCCACGTTAGCTCCTTAAAAATTTCGGCGGCAGTTTGCCTGATCCGATATATTTGACAAGATCAACAACCGATTGTTTGCGGGTTACCATCAGTTTGGATGTTCCGTGAGCCAATAGTGTTCCATTTCTGTCAGACATTTTCGCTTCGGTAAGATATAGGGTTTTTCCCGATTTGATCCTGCATCCGTTTATGATGATATTATTGCCAGAAACCGGCGCCAGGAAGTCCACTTTAATGTCAATGGTAATCAACCCATTTTCTTCTGGAAGCTCGCAGTAGGCAGACCAGTAGGCGGCAGTATCGATCGCCGACGCATATACTCCACCGTGAAGCCCACCGAATGGATTCATGTGTTCTGTTCCAATATCCAGTGTCACTACGGAATAGCCAACCCCAATTTCCGTGACACTCATGGATAGATGCTTAAAAAATGGAGCATTGTTGATCGCGATGATTACAGACTTTAAATGTTCGGGGTTTAGTTCGGGCAAAATTATTCCTCCAATGGCGGCATTTAGTTATTGTTCCAGTCTGTAAAGAAAAGACTGCATCTGATCCCATTCTTGCTGGGTAAAACGATTCAGATATGTCTGGTTGGTTTTCTTGAAAAGCTTCAAAATAGGCTCCCGATGTGTTCTTGCTTCGGGGGTGAGGAAAATTCGCAGTGAGCGACGGTCTTTTTTGTCGGCCTTCCTTTCGACCCATCCGTCATTTTCCAGACGGTCAAGAAGGCCGGTTGTCGTTGACCGGTCCTGGGCGGTTTTATCAGCAAGCTCGCTTGGAAGCAGCCCTTCTTCTTCCATAATCGCAACCATCATAAAGAACTGACCGTGAGTCAGCCCATATGACGCAATTTCTTCACGGTACGCCTTCGTGACTTTTCGCACGGCCTTGCCCAATCGAAAACATATACAGTCTTGAAATACCATCTGCGCATCCTCTTGTGATTTTATGGATGAGACTGTCTAATTAGCATACATATAGTTTCAATACAAATTATAAATCAAGTGGACTTTAAAATCTCTTCCCAAAGTCAAGCTATAATCAGTGCCCCTCATATCCTCATTTGGAGTAAATATTCTTGCCATTTGATGAGCGTGTGGTAAATTGTTCATGTCTACTCGGAGGGTAGGGCAGGTCTGTACCGGGAAGAGATCCGAACTGTAAAAAATCAAAAGGATTAAAAGAATGCATTGTGCATGGTGATATCCCCGAACAAACAGGTCCACTGCTGAAAGATTCTGGAGGTACACAATGACCAACAAGGATAACCCGCCCGAAGACGCCTCTCCTTCGATAAGTCCAGGGGAGGCACTGCGCCGGCAGGCCGAAGAGATCGCCCGTGAAAAAGCAGCCCTGTCTCCGGAAAACATGGAAGTCCTGTCCCCCGAAGAAACCAGCCAGATGCCCCACGAACTGCGCGTCCATCAGATTGAATTGGACTGAGGAGTTGCGACGATCCCAGTTGGAACTGGACGCCTTGTGGGCGCGCTATTTCGACCTCTACGACCTGGCCCCGGTGGGCTATTGCACCCTCTCCGAAAAGGGGCTGATCTTGGAGTCCTACCTCGCTGCCGCCAACCTGCTTGGAGTGGTTCGATGCTCCTTGGTTAGGCAGCCGTTAACCCGTTTTATCCTTTCTGAAGATCAGGAGATCTACTACCTGCATCGTAAACTGCTTTTTGAGACAGGAGAACCTCAGAGGTGCGAGTTACGGATGTTACGCCTGAACAGTCCAGCTTTCTGGGCGCGACTGGAAGCGACCGCAGCCTTGGACGACGATGGCGGAACGCCCATCTGTCGCATCGCGATAAGCGATATAACGGATTTGAAACAGACGGCGGATCTGCGCAAGGTTGAAGAGAATTTTCGCCGTTCTTGTGACGACTCCCCGCTGGGTAATCGCATTGTGACCATACAAGGCGAGATCATTTATATCAATCGTGCGATTTTGGATTTATATGGCTACGATAGCATTGAAGAATTCAAGTCAACCCCTGTAACGAAGCGCTATACAATTGCGAGCCTTGCCGAGTACCAGACAAGAAGGGATAAAAGATTACGGGGAGAATATGTTCCGTCCGGATACGAAATAAGTATTGTAAGGAAGGACGGTGAAGTTCGTCATCTCAAGGTCTTCCGCAAGGAGGTGCAATGGGATGGAGAAATATTGTTCCACGAAATTTACGAGGACATAACAGATCGTAAACGGGTGGAGGAGGCGCTACTTCGCGAAAAAAATATTATCAAAGCCATACTGGATAGCACTCCGGGCATAATCTATCTCTATAACGACAAGGCCAAACTGGTGAGATGGAACAAGAAACATGAACAGATGACGGGATATTCATCAGAAGAATTGTATGGCATGGATGTTCTGAATTGGTTTAAAGGGGATAAGAAAAGTCTATCAGCCGTAACAGAAGGCCTTAAAAGCACTTTAGAGAATGGCTTCGGGGAAGCAGAGGCGGATCTGCAGCGAAAAGACGGCTCAAAAATACCCATGTACTTTACGGCCTGTTCATTAACCATAGATAGCAAACCGTATTTCGTCGGAATAGGAATTGACATTACCGATAGAAAACGCATTGATGAGGAGCGAACCCTATTTTCGTCGGTAGTCGAACAAGCCGAAGAAAATGTTCTCATTACCGATAATAGGCGAACGATCTTATACATCAATCCGGCGTTTGAACGCTCCAGTGGCTACTGCTGCGAAGAGCTTAAAGGACAAAAGCTGAAAAAGCTGCGGAGCGATCAGCATGATGAAGGTTTTTACCACACAACAAAGAAAATCCTGGATCGCGGCCAAGTATGGA
>JAPLJE010000835.1 GCA_026388755.1 Deltaproteobacteria bacterium
CCCTCTGAACCTGATCGAACTTCCATCAAACATCACGGACCCGCAGGATAACAAACCGACAGCGCAGAGCCAGTCCACTGAATTCTGGAACGATCAGCTGGGCGTAATTTCCGATCAGCTAGAATATGTCAGGTTCTATGCCTACCTGCACATGGTATCGGATAAACACATCGGTACAGTGCTCGACGCGCTTGAATCCAGGCCCGCCCTGCACTACAACACTCTGGTTTTCCGTTTTTCTGACCACGGGGAGATGGGGCTGTCCCACAATATGCGCCAGAAAGCCTATAATGCCTATGAGGAGACAATCCATGTACCGCTCGTAGTTTCCAATCCCAGACTCTTTCCCGAGCCCGCGCAGACGTCGGCGCTGGCCTCGCTGATCGACCTGATGCCCACTCTTGCCACAATTGCTGACATTCCTGACAGGGAAAAGTACACCTTCCGGGGAACCGATCTCACCCCGATTATCCTTGATGCGATCAACGATCCGACAACGCCTTCCAAGCCTGTTCAGGACTCGATCCTCTTCACGACGGATGAGAACCTCGGCTCGCTTCAAGTAGACAATAACGGGAATCCCATATATGTAACCCAACCTTACCGAATCCGCTGCCTCAGGGATGAGCAGTGGAAAATCGTCATGTATTTCGATCCCACGGACATGAATAACAAGCAGTTTGAGCTTTACGACCTGGTGATCGACCCGCTCGAGCAATATAACCAGGCCCAGTCCAATCCTGAACAGTTGGCGATAATGATTGAAAAGCTCAGTATCAAAATGGAGGAGACCCATACGACACCCGTTTATGACACCGGGACAAGCATCCTTTGATCGGGGCTGACCGAGTTCAGGTTATTACCTCGAAGACGGTCTTTAACCATAAGGGGGAACGCCATGGATAGCAGAGAACATGGCTGACAAATCATTCAGTTTGTCGGACTCCGGAGGATCTTCATCAAAGCCCTCCGCCTTCCAGGTGATTGCAAAGCCGCGCGGTGCAGTTTGCAACCTTTCCTGCGAATATTGCTTTTATCTTCCCAAAGAGAGGCTGTACCCTGACGGCAGCTTTCGGATGACAGATGACCTCCTGGAGGGCTTCATACGCCAACAAATCGAAGTAAATCCCACGCCGGAAATCACCTTCAACTGGCAGGGCGGCGAACCCACGCTGATGGGCCTCGACTTTTTCCGAAGAGCCGTCAGGCTTCAGCAAAAATATCTCAGACCTGGCACACAGATCCTGAACACGCTCCAGACCAACGGCACGCACCTGGATGACGCATGGTGCAAGTTTTTTCGCGAGAATCGGTTCCTGGTCGGTATTAGCCTTGACGGGCCACGATCGGAGCACGACCGTTACCGCGTCGACAAACGGGGCCATCCCACCTTTGACCGTGTGATGCACGGCGTCGAACTCTTGCAGCAACATCAGGTGGAGTTCAATATCCTTACCTGTGTCCACTCCGCGAACGCAGACCGTGGGTCGGTGGTTTACCGTTTCCTGCGTGACGCAATCCATGCCCGCTTTATTCAGTTTATTCCAATTGTGGAGCACAATGTTTGCGCGGGCGGCGAGACAAGCCGCTCCATCACGGGTTCGCAGTACGGTGATGTCCTCATTTCAGTCTTTGATGAATGGGTGCGCCACGACGTGGGGCGCGTGTTTGTCCAAATTTTTGATGTTGCGCTCGGTATCTGGTTTGGCCATCCCTCCACGCTATGCGTATTTGCCGAAACCTGCGGAAACGCTCCCGCCCTTGAGCACAACGGCGATGTATTCTCCTGCGACCATTTTGTCGATCCCGACCACTTGATCGGCAACATTGCAGCGACACATCTGGCGGAAATTGTCACCTCACCTCGACAGCGGGCATTCGGATTGGATAAGCGCCTCACCCTGCCGCGCTGCTGCCGCGAGTGTACAGTGCTTTTTGCATGCAATGGCGGCTGCCCGAAAGACCGCGTCTGTAAAAGCTCGGAAGGAGAACCGGGCC